>SXYM01000058.1 GCA_005789205.1 Actinomycetota bacterium
AGGTCTAAAGAGCGTTATCGATACAAGAGTCGCCCCACTTTTGTCCTTGACCAATTTCTTTGGTTGGGGAGAAGTGTGGGTCGCTTCAGCGTATTTGCTGGCAACGGGCCTATTTGTTTCAACCGTTGCATCAGTAGTCACGCTACGCCGCTACTTAAAGGTCTAAAGCTTTCGCATCTAGTGAGAGAATTGCCCCTGTAATCCTTTGACGCAAACAAATAGGAAAGGGCGGTGATGCGGTTATGGTTAAAGAAATTGGCCGCAAAGTCATTGCCCAAAATAAGAAAGCACGCCACGATTATTCAATCGAGGATGTTTTTGAATGTGGAATGGTTTTAACAGGCACAGAAGTTAAATCACTAAGACTCGGTCGTGCATCGCTCATCGATGGATTTGCCATGATCAATGATGGAGAACTCTGGCTTAGTGGTGTTCATATCCCTGAATACACAGAGGGCACATGGACCAATCACACCCCGCGTCGAGATCGCAAACTTCTTGTTCACAAAAATGAACTCAATAAGTTGATTGGAAAGCTTAAGGATTCGGGCACTACGTTGGTTCCACTCTCACTTTATTTCAAGGATGGAAAAGCAAAGATTGAAATTGCAGTTGCTCGTGGCAAAAAAGCCCATGATAAGCGCGAAGCCCTTAAGGCTCGTGAGGCAGATCGCGAAGTTGCACGCGTAGTTTCTAGAGGTTCATCAGGAAAGAGCGGACGCGCATCTAAGCGTTACGAAGACTAGTTTTCCCCGATTATGGCTTGCCCGTCTTATGTCTTACACTTATTCCACCGCCGCCTAGTTCGCCCATTTTTTGGGTGCGATTTAGCGACGGTAAGTAATGAGAATTACTTTGACAATTACATAGCGATGAAAGATATACGTTTCTTTTCTTTCAAGTTTTAAACTTGGGGGTGAACGGTCTCGACTTTGGATGTTGAGGCAGGGGAAGCGGGCCGAGGAAGCCGGAATGATCTCGTAAACCAATAATCCGTGCAAAAAATAACTGCTGACACTAATCAGCAAGCTTTCGAACTCGCTGCATAAGCATTTCGAAGCCGTTAGCCCAGGTGCCGCTCTCGACCTGGAACCTAGCGTCGCTAGAGGGCTATTCACTTCGTTGGTGTTGCAAACAACGATGGAGAACAGTTTTGCAACTGAGTTCGTCGAAGAGTCGTGTGGAGAAACTTCGGGACTGAGAAAGCGATAATCACACTACGCCCGTAGAAGCCCTGTTTTTGCACCGAAGGACCCGGGTTCGATTCCCGGCACCTCCACCATGTTTATTTAATGCTGCCCCTCCGGGCCATGTCCATCTTTTCCATTACTTCTGCCTGTTTTAATTCCTAGGCGTTTTAAGATTTTAAATGCAGGGAAGTATTCATTTCTAATTGCGATGTAGCACGTGCAAAGAGAAGTGATTCCAATTAGTCGCGGCGCTATCGGAAGTCCTGGAATCAAGAGCCACTGAGCGCCAACTAAAGTGCCTAAGGTGATAAACAATCCATGAAAAATTCGCTTGATGAATAAAGTCACTAGAGAATTTGTCTTAATCTTGGCAATTAGTATTGCTGTTGGACCACAGAAAATTGCAAGGAAGAAGAGAATCGCAACAATTAATGCCAGACTTTCCATTTATAGTCCTCGCCAATCCTCTCGTGTGGCTGCATAAAGAGCCATATCTATCTGAGTTCCGTCTTCTTTTCGAGATTTCTTTCGCATGATGCCTTCTAGACTATACCCAGAATTCTCAAGAAGCTTACGAGAGGCGATATTTTCCACATTCACAACGGCTTCAATACGCTCAAAGCCAATACTCTCAAAGCCAAAATTAGTCAGTAACTTTGCTGCGTTCGAACCAATTCCTCTGCCACGCATTGGTGCACAGACCCAATAACCTATTTCTCCAACATGCTCTCGTAAATCCATGCTGTGAAAGGAAAATGCGCCGGCAAATTTTGCATCATCGCCATTGCCGTATTCAAGTGCTAATTGGAGCTCAGTTTGGTTTGCAAAAGCGTTTGGAGATCTCTCACGAACATAAAACTCAGCATTGGCCATTGAATAGTTCGAGGGGATGCGTGTAAAGATTGGAATAAGTGGATCTTGAGCGCCTTCAAATATTGCAGGTATGTCAGATTCTTGTGGAGCACGCAATGTGACCAGACCGTGCGTGAGCGTTGGAACTTCTGTGGGCCACCAAATCATTCGTGAAGTATGACAGGTGGGGCTGATCAATCAACCCTGCTGTAGATTCCTTGGCGCTCCGTGCACATCTAAAACATCGGCTGGCTTTGGATCTGCTCCTAACTTTGCTCCTGCTCCGCTTCGATTCAGAGGCTTCTTTGCATCCTCTTTATAGTTTGCAGGAATCGAACCGAGTAAACCTTTTTGGAAATCTTCAAATGCTTGGAGAACCTCGCGCTTTGTATTCATGACGAATGGTCCCATCCAAGCAACAGGCTCCTTAATCGGTGCTCCGCCCAAAATGAATAGTTCCATCTCGGGAGAGCGAGATTCCTGATTATTTGCCGCGCGAACAACTATTGTGTCACCTTCACCAAAAACCGTTAATTGACCTGTGTGAACGGGGCGTTCTTCATCGCCAACAAAACCATGTCCAGCCATTGTGTACACAAGTGCGTTGTAATCTCGTCGCCATGGCAAACGAAGCTCGGCACCGGCTGCAATAGTTGCGTGAATTAAAGTAATTGGAGTTTGCGTTGTCCCTGGACCTGCATGTCCATCTACTTCACCTGCAATAACACGAATCAGTGATCCACCATCGCTAGATGAGAGCAATGCAACATCTTTTGCGCGAACATCTTGATAAGCAGGAGGTGACCATTTTTTAGCTGCAGGCAGATTTACCCAGAGTTGGAAACCATGAAACAAGCCACCACTCATCACTAAACTTTCTGGGGGAGTTTCAATATGCAGGATTCCAGCACCTGCAGTCATCCACTGAGTGTCACCATCAGAAATTCTTCCACCACCACCGTTGTTATCTTGGTGGTCAAAAATTCCATCAATAATGTAAGTAACCGTTTCAAAACCACGGTGTGGATGCCAAGGAGTTCCCTTTGGTTCACCTGGTGCGTATTCCACTTCACCCATCTGATCCAAGTGAATAAATGGATCGAGTTCAGTTAAATCAACTCCGGCAAATGCACGACGAACAGGAAAACCTTCACCCTCGAAACCTTGAGGCGCGGTAGTGATGCTCTTTACTGTGCGGGCGCGTGCATTAGGTACTTCACTTACGCGCGGCAAAACAGTTATATCGCTAACGCTTACAGCAGGCATCTCAACTCTCCTTTGTTAAAAGGGAGGTTAGTTGAACATTCAATCACTTGCAACTTGAAGTTAAAGTGCTTTAAGTGCTGAGACGACCTTAGTCAGTGAGGCTTTAGCGTCACCAAACAAGAGCATCGTCTTTGGATCATAAAGAAGCTCATTCTCAATTCCGGCAAAGCCAGGACGCATTGAGCGCTTTAGGAAGATGATGTTTGCTGCTTGATTAACTTCCAATATAGGCATTCCATATATTGGGCAGCCAGGAGAAGTTTGAGCAGCTGGATTAACAACATCGTTTGCACCAATAACAATTGCGACATCAGTTTGACCAAATGTTGGGTTAACTTCATCCATTTCAGCAAGTTGTTCATATGGAACATTTGCTTCTGCTAGCAATACATTCATATGTCCAGGCATGCGACCAGCTACCGGGTGAATTCCATATGCAACATCAATTCCCTTAGCAATCATCATGTCTGCAAGTTCACGAACAGTGTGCTGAGCCTGTGCAACTGCTAAACCAAAGCCAGGCACGATTACTACGCGACGTGCGTAGTTAAGCAAGATAGCAACGTCATCAGGTGAACCTGAACGCACTGGGCGCTCTTCTCCTGAGTCAGATGCGTCCTGTGGCTTTGCAGTAAATGCACCAAAGAGAGTTCCAAACAATGAACGTCCCATTGCTTCTGCCATTAAACGAGTCAGGATTGTTCCTGATGCACCAACTAATGTTCCAGCAATAATGAGTAGAACTGAATCTAGAACATAACCACTTGCTGCCACAGTTAAACCGGTGAAAGCGTTCAACAGTGAGATAACGATTGGAACATCTGCACCACCCACAGGCAGTACGAAGAGAATACCGAAGAGCAGTGACAGCCCAGCAAGAATTAGAAGTGGTGTGGTTCCAAGGGCTGTTACAACCCAGCCTCCAACACCAATAACGCTAGCCAAAGTGGCTGCAATGATAAATCTACCTGCTGGGAAAATTACTGGGCGAGTAGTCATTAACTCTTGAAGTTTCAAGAAAGTAATAATTGAACCACTAAATGAAACGCAACCAACGATAACCGTAAAGACGGTGAAGATAACTTCAGCTGTTGTTGCTTCAGTACCTAAGTGAAGGTACTCAACAATTGCTACCAAAGCAGCAGCGCCACCACCCACACCATTAAATAAAGCCACAAGTTGTGGCATCTGAGTCATTTGAACTTTGCGAGCAGCTGGAACACCAATCACAAGACCAATTAGCATGGCGCCGAGAATCCACCCTAAATTATTAAGGGGAAGTGAAGTACCAGGATTTGCATAGAAGAAGACAACTAACGTTGCCAATGTTGCACCAAAAGCACCGATTAAGTTTCCACGGCGTGCAGTCTTTGGATGAGATAAACCTTTAAGAGCCAGGATGAATGCAACACCGGCAGCCAAACCTATTAGGTCATACACCGTGCGGCTCATTTTTTGTTTCCTTTGAACATTTCAAGCATTCGATCCGTAACAACGAAACCACCAACCATATTGATAGTTGCCAAAATGATTGCAGCTACTGATAGACCTAGTTCAAGGTTGGTTGAACTGTGATCGGCAACGATAATCGCACCCACCAAGATAACTCCGTGAATTGCATTAGCACCTGACATTAGGGGAGTGTGCAAGGTTGAAGAGACTTTAGAAACAACCTCAAAACCTACGAAGACCGCTA
Organism: Actinomycetota bacterium; assembly: GCA_005789205.1. GTDB lineage: Bacteria > Actinomycetota > Actinomycetes > Nanopelagicales > Nanopelagicaceae > Planktophila. The sequence goes on from SXYM01000058.1 coordinate 5,005, forward strand.
AAACGAAGATTGAAACAATTGCCATCGGTTCCATTTATTTGTCTCCTCTTCGTGATCCAGCATGAGTTAGCGCTGAGCCATTAATGATTTCATCCTCAAAATTAAGATCTAAAGCAACTGCTTCGCCCTCTTTTGCAGCCTTAGTCATGAGAGTTAACAAATTAACCACGTTGCGTGAATAAAGGAATGAAGCGTGGAATGGAAGCTGGCTTGGAACATCCTTGCCGCCCCAGATTTTCACACCTCCGGCTGTTGTGACGATTTCTCCAGGTTTTGATCCCTCAACGTTTCCGCCAGTTTCAGCAGCTAAGTCAACGATTACTGTTCCAGGTCCCATTGAATCAATCATCGATTGAGTCATTAAACGCGGTGCTTGGCGACCAGGTACTGCTGCAGTTGTAATAACAATGTGTGATTTGGCGATGTAAGGGGTTAGTAGGTCACGTTGTTTCGCTGCGCGATCTTCACTCATCTCGCGCGCATAACCACCTGAACCTTCAAGCGACTCAAGCTCTAACTCAATAAATGTTGCACCCATTGATCGAACTTCATCTGCAGATGCGGGACGCACATCGTAAGCCGAAACTACTGCTCCCAGTCGACGAGCAGTAGCAATTGCTTGCAGCCCCGCAACTCCTGCGCCAAGGACTAATACTTGTGCCGGTGTAACTGTTCCTGCAGCAGTCATTAGCATTGGGAAAAATCGTGGTGATAGTTCTGCTCCGACAAGAACTGCGCGATACCCGGCACATAAAGCTTGAGAAGTAAGTGCATCCATGGATTGTGCGCGCGAAATTCGAGGAACAAGTTCTAGGGAAAATGCCGTTACTCCGGCAGATGCTGCAGCATTAATTGAGTCCACTGCAGTAACTGGAGAGAGAAATGAAATGGTGATCGAACCCTTTTTTAACTTGCCCATTTGAGCTGGAGTTAACGGTTGAACTGAAAGCACCGCATCAGCAGCACTGAGCACTTCTCCATCAGAAATCGTTGCACCAGCAGCTTTATATTCAGCATCTACAGCCTGTGAATGGACTCCGGCACCGGATTCAATGACAACTTCAAAGCCAAGTCGAGTTAACTTATTAATGACATCGGGGACAAGCGCCACGCGCTTCTCACCATCTTTTATTTCTTTCGGGACGACTACACGCATGAGAAGAATGCTAGTGCTAGTTGCCTTTCAAGTCACCCTTTGTGAGATGGAAAAGCAGCGATTGAATCGTTGTGCGGCGGTGGTATGCCTCACGCCAAATCACAGAACGGGGACCATCAATAACAGAGGCCTCAACCTCTTCACCTCGGTGAGCGGGCAAGCAGTGCATAAATATTGAATCTTCATTTGTGAGTGAAAACAAATTTTCTGTTACTGCAAAAGGTGAAAGTGCTAGCACCTTTTCACCACGTTCACTTTCAGAATCTCCCATAGACATCCACACATCGGTATATAACACCGATGCATCTTTCGATGCAGCTTCTGGATCATGACTTACTTCAACTATTCCACCGCTCTTTGCTGCGATTTTTTTTGCAATCTCAACAATCTTGGCATTTGGTGCCCACTTACCACTTGGAGTTGCAGCAACAACATGCGCGCCCATGATTGCACCCATGATCAACCACGCATGTGACATATTGTTGCCATCACCAAGATAAACAAATTTACGACCGGCGATGTCTTTTCCAAAGTTTTCGCGAATTGTTAACCAATCTGCAAGTAACTGGGTTGGATGATCATCATCTGTCAGGGCATTGATGACAGGAATGGATGCATGCGCGCCTAACTCCTCTACATCTGCCTGAGCAAATGTGCGAATAATTAGTGCGCTGCAGTAACCGCTAATAATTTTTGCTGTATCAGCAATGGTTTCTCCGCGACCCAATTGCAATTCATCTCCACGAATAAAGATTGGTGTACCGCCCAGGTGGGTAACGGCTGTTTCAGAAGAGAGTCGAGTGCGGGTTGAAGGCTTAGTCATATAGATGGCGACGCTCTTATTTGCTAAAGCGCTTTGAGAGCGGAGCGGATCTTCGGCAAATGCCGCAGCAGTTTCCAGCAAAAGCTCAACATCATCTCGGCTGAGATCTTGTGTGCGCAGTAAGTCCTTCATTTGTGAATTCTACTAGGTAGTTTTGCCATCACCAAAGGTATTCTTATCCACCTCATGGGCCTATTTGGAAAGCGTGGAATTGAGACGGATTCTGACACCGATCTCTTAACTAGACCCGACCTTGAAGAAGATGATGGTGGTCATGATCGTTTTGCTCATTATGTGAAGAAGGAAAAAATCACAGAATCTGCTGTGACTGGAAAAGCTGTAAGAGCTCTTTGTGGCAAAAAATGGATTCCCTCTCGAGCTCCAGAAAAATATCCAATCTGCCCAACATGTAAAGAGATTTATGCAGGGTTAAAGCCCGAACCAGAAGATAAGTGATGATCAGGCGTATTTCTTATATTGCACTTGCATTTCTGATAATTATTTCATTAACACCACCTGCACTGGCAGTTGATAATCAACCTCGCAAGATTGTTACTGGCTGGATTCCATATTACTCCGTCAAGACGGTAATGCCCTTTATTAAGAAATTACCAACGCTTCCGACTCCTGCCGCTAACTCACCAATTACTTGCGAAGCAAATGAGTATTCGGCTGAAGACATAACTTTACTGAATTCTTCATACCTATTTACAAATAAAGATTTAATGAAAGAAGTAATGCCATTTTGGTACTCCCTAAAAACGCCTACTCTCATTAGAGATGATTATTCAACTGCTAATCCATCGTGGCCAATCGCCAACACAATCTGTTTAATGCGCAAGAGTGGATTAAAACTGATTCCCACAATTACAGATGGCACGGATAAATTAGTTTTATCTGGTTATTTAGCTAAACCTGAAATTCGAACAACTATTGTAAAAACAATAATGGATCTTGTGAACAAGTATTCATTTGATGGAATTGACTTAGATTTTGAAGGCTTTGCATTTGTGGATGGAAATACAACATGGCCTAAAACTGCACCTAACTGGGTCTTATTTGTAAAAGAGCTCAGCGTAGCTCTGCGCGCTCAGCAGAAACTACTGTCGATATCAGCTCCTTATGCATTTAATCCAGCCGAAAAACAAAAGGGTTACTATGTTTATTCATGGGCTCAGATTGCATCAAGCATTGATCGCTTGAGAATCATGACCTATGACTATTCAGTTGCTAAACCAGGACCAATTGGTCCAATTAGCTGGACTGAGAAAACACTTCAATACGCAATTTCAATTATGCCGGCATCTAAAGTATTTATTGGCCTTCCTGGTTATGGTCGAGATTGGATTACCAGTGTTACTGGAACATGCCCTGCTACTGCGCCACCCGGATTAAAGGCCGGAGCTAAAGCTGCAACATTTAGAATGAATTATGCCACTGCAAAAGCAGCCATTGATCAGGCAATTCCAACTTTTGATGTGAAAAGTAGTGAGGCCACATATTCTTACCAACAGACATTTAATGGATTAACTGCCAAAGGTGCAGCAACTGCGTGCACAGTTAATCGAACTGTTTGGTATCAAAATGATAGAAGCTACTTAGAGCGAATGAATTTAGTTGCGAAGTATCGTTTAGGTGGGGCGGCATTGTGGACTCTTGGTATGGAGGATGTAGCAGCTACAACAGCAATGAGAAATGTTGCTCTTGCAATTGCTCCAGATACTGTTTTAAGCACTCTGACCGTTGAACAAGTAAATAGCAAAGGTACTTTCTATGGGGGAGTCTTCACTTTGAAAAACACTCTCACACTTAAAGACAAATCACCAGTGGCTGGAATACCTGTAAGACTTGAAATAAAGCGAGCTAATGAAAATTCATGGACTCCTATTTCAGAACTCATAAGTGGTGCGGATGGAAGCGTAAGTGTTCCGATAACTATTGGAGCTAATGCCTCATTCAGGTTTACCACCCAAGCAACTTGGGAGCGCGCAGAGTCATTGAGTAATGAAGGCAAATTCGTCCTTCTTTCACGAATAGTTCTAGAACGACCAAGTTCTGTGAAGTCTGGCAAGGAATTAAATGTGAAAGGAACATTGCTACCAGTCTTGGTGGGACAAGTGGTTGTGCTTCAGAAGTTTGTGTCAGGTAAATGGCAAAATATAGGTACTGCAACAACCACTGGAGCTAATGGAGAATTCCAAGTTAGCTTGATAGAAGCCAAGAAAGGAGTTATTAAATTGCGAGTTCAAATCACAACAAAAGACGAACAAGTTCTAACTCCAGAATTCACAGTGGTGGTTCGTTAGCAATGGTTAAAGTCGATGAAAAAATTGAAGAAGCCATAAAAGAGATTTTCAGTGGGGATAAACCTTGGGTAACAATTGTTTGGGATGATCCCGTTAATTTGATGACCTACGTGACCTATGTGTTAATGGAACTCTTTGGATATAGCAGAGAGAAAGCCCATGAGCTTATGATGAAAGTCCATACGGAGGGCAAGGCTGTTGTTTCAACGGGAAGCCGTGAAGAAATGGAACACGATGTTGCTCGTTTACATGAATACGGACTCTGGGCAACATTGCAGCGAGGTGATCAGGCGATATGACAGATCACAATTCAGATGAACAACATGGGTTCCACCGCCACGGCGATAATGCCTTCGTTGCAGAATTTTCTGAATCAGAGCGGGAAGTTCTCATTAATCTGGTTGAACAAATCATTGAACTACTTGGTGAGCGTACTGATAATCACGTGGATGATCCACTTGCTACAATGGTTGGAATTACAACACATGATTCACCACCAGAGGATGAAGTTTTGCTTCGGCTTTTACCAAATGCATATGCCGACCAAGTTGATGCAGCAGAGTTTCGCCGATACACAGAATCAACTTTAAGAGGAAAAAAGTATTCAAATTCAATCTCAATGCGAGTTACTTTAAAGAGTTCAGTAGATGGAATTATTGAATTAGATCATGATGGCGCTAATGACTGGTTGGGTGCGATAAATGATGTTCGTTTGGCACTTGGCGTTCGTTTAAAGGTTGAACAAACTAGCCATGAAGAATTAGAACTCTTAGCACCTGATGATCCTATGCGTGGGGTCTACGCTGTTTACAGTTGGTTGGGTTGGCTGCAAGAATCCTTAATTGTTGCGCTTATGGATGAAGCTATTTAGTTTTCATATCACGCTCACGGTAGGCTTGGCCTGTGAGTAATGCATCCATTGGAATCTTTGATTCAGGAGTAGGTGGGCTTACCGTTGCCAGAGCAATTCTGGATCAACTTCCTAACGAATCTACAATCTATATCGGCGATACAGCGCGAGGTCCGTTTGGTCCACGCCCATTAGCTGAAGTTCGTGAGTTTGCATTAGAAACTTTGGATTTCCTAGTCGAGCAAGGCGTTAAAGCAATTGTCAGTGCATGCAATACAGCTAGTGCTGCAATGCTTCGTGATGCTCGTGAGCGATACAAAGTTCCAGTCATTGAAGTTATTCAACCTGCAGTCAGACGTGCAGTAGCTGCTACTCGAAGCGGTCATATCGGAGTTATTGGAACTCGTGCCACAGTTGATTCCAAGGCTTACCTTGATGCTTTTGCTGCTGCGCCTCAATTGCAAATTACTTCTATACCTTGCCCTCTCTTTGTGGAATTTGTTGAACGCGGTGAAACTTCAGGACCTGAAATTACAAAAATTGCCCGTGATTACTTAGCTCCTGTTATGGAAGCAAAAGTAGACACATTAGTTTTGGGCTGCACGCACTACCCACTATTAACGGGTGTTATCTCATATGTTATGGGCGAAGGCGTAACATTGGTTTCAAGTGCTGAAGAAACGGCAAAAGATCTTTATCGCACATTAGTTGAAAACAATTTACTTCGTGATGCTCGTGGTGGTGCCCCAACACACAAATTCTTAGCAACTGGCGATGCCAAAGCTTTTGAAAGCTTAGCTCGGCGTTTTCTAGGTCCAGAAGTAACCCGCGTCGAACACCAAGATCTATAAAACATAGGAGCAACACATGGCACGCAATGACAGACGACAAGTTAATGACCTGCGAGAAATTAAGTTCACTCGTGGATGGCTTGACCATGCCGAAGGATCTGTTCTTGTTGAGTTCGGTAAGACCCGCGTTCTCTGTGTTGCATCATTTTCGCCTGGTGTTCCACGTTGGTTAAAAGATTCTGGAAATGGATGGGTTACATCTGAATATGCGATGTTGCCTCGTGCCACTCATACACGCTCTGACCGTGAGAGTGTAAAAGGCAAGTTAGGTGGTCGCACGCAAGAGATTTCACGTTTAGTTGGCCGTTCACTTCGTGCAATTGTGAATATGAAGGAACTTGGCGAAAACACAATTGTTATCGACTGCGATGTATTGCAAGCAGATGGTGGAACTCGTACCGCAGCTATCACTGGTGCCTATGTTGCGCTGGCAGATGCAATTACTTGGGCTAAAGCACAAGGTCATATCAAAGCCACATCTAATCCTTTGAGTGATTCAGTGGCGGCCGTAAGTGTTGGAATCATTGATGGAGTTCCAATGTTGGATCTTTGCTATGAAGAAGATGTGCGTGCTGAAACAGATATGAATGTTGTTGTTGCTGGGGATGGCCGATTTATTGAGGTGCAAGGCACCGCAGAGGGTGCTCCATTTGATCGAGCATTACTTAATCAACTTCTAGACTTAGCTGTTGAGGGTTGTGCAAATTTAAGCAAACTACAAAAAGAAGTTCTCGCAAAATAGTGCAACAGAGATTAGTTCTTGCCACTCGAAATAAGGGAAAATTAGTTGAGTTCCGTAGAATTCTGGATGTTTTAGCACCAGGTGAAATCAACCTAGTAGGAGTTGAAGAATTTCCTGACTTAGTTGATGTGGAAGAAACTGGAGCCACTTTTGAAGAGAACGCTTTACTAAAAGCTAGATACACCGCTAACGCAACTGGTTTACCCTCCATTTCAGATGATTCAGGATTATGCGTTGATTTCCTCAATGGTGATCCAGGTATTTATTCTGCTAGATGGGCAGGTACTCACGGAGATGATCAAGCTAATCTAGAAAAGCTTCTCAGTGAATTAAAAGGTGTCGACGATGATAAACGCACCGCACATTTCACTTGTGTTGCAGCACTAGCAATGCCTGATGGTCGTACCCATGTTGAAGAGGGCCTTTTTCACGGCCAGATCTTGCATGCACCAGTTGGCCAGGAAGGATTTGGTTATGACCCCATTTTCCAACCCCTGGGAATGAGTATTTCGAGCGCACAAATGAGCCCGCAAGATAAGGATGCCATCAGTCACCGCGGAAAAGCTTTACGCCTAATTGCGCCTCATGTCATACAAATGCTGAGGAGCCTGGGGTAACCTTGTCCTATAGACGCGCGTTTTTGACGTGCGCACCACTATCCAAGGAGTTCTCGTGGCAGTAAAGAAGAAGAGCGCAGCAAAGAAGAAGGTTGCTAAAAAGGCACCAGCTAGAAAAGCTGTAGCAAAGAAATCAGTTGCAAAGAAATCTGTAGCTAAGAAAAAGACAACCGCAAAGCGTGCAGTAAAAAAGAGCGTAGCTAAGAAAACTGTGAAGAAGGCACCAGCCAAGAAAGCTGCTGTTAAAAAGGTTGCCAAGAAGAAGACAGCTGCAAAGCGTCCAGTAAAGAAGAGTGCAAAAAAGGCTGCTGCACCAAGAGTTACTGTCACATCTTCTCGTCCAGTAGCACCACCAGTAGCAGCACCAGTCAAAGCGGTCGCAACTGCAAAGCCAACTGCTGCACCAAAGCAAGGTGCTTCAGGACGTGTTGTATTTGCTGTAGTAGTAGGAATAGTTTTGCTTGCAATGATTGTTTGGTCAAAGTCAGGTACAGATACTGATGATGGCGCTGCGCCTGCACCTTCTATGTCGCAATCTGTTGAAGCATCTGAGTCTGCTACACCAGAAGAGACAACAGTTGCAGTTGGAACAATTGAAGCTCCTTCTAAGTTTGTTGCACTCAAGAGTGCAGATGGCTTAAATCTTCGCTGGGTAGCACCAATGGCCACAGATGGTTTGACAGGCTATAACGTTGAAATCCGCGCAAATGGAACGGGTGATTGGATAACAATCGCAACTGTTCCAGCAGATCAACTAACTCAAGCTGTAACAAAGAGTGGTGATACTGGATGGACTCAGTTCCGTGTGTCTTCTGTTTACTCAGACGGACAAACAGCTCCTGCAAAAGTCTTTGGAATTCCAGGTGAGTTCAAGTAAAAAGTAATTAGTAAAAGACCCTCGCTAATCTGCGAGGGTTTTTTATTTCCTTAAAATTAATTGTTTATAGCGTTGCAGTTATTGCATCAACATAAGCGCGTACACCAGCAGGAACTAAGTGCACACCATCAGGTGCGAAGTATTCGGGATGCCCCAAAGATATGCTGGCCCAATCAACTACGGTCGCGCCATATAAAGCGGCATATTGTGCGATGAGGGCATTGTTTTCGTCTCGCCAACCTCTTGGCACAGCAGTGTTAACAACGATAATTCTTGGCTGATTCTTCACTTCTTCAAACACAGCTATTACTTGATCGGAAGTTAACTTGTTGTTATTTCCCAAATTAAAGATAACAGTTGAATCTTCGGCATTAGCTTTATCAGCTTTCATAACTTCAATAAGTTCGCTTGCTTGACGACCAACACGAGCATTAATAATTGCAATAGGGCTACGGGCATCTAATTCATAGTGAATTCCTAAAATCACAGAATCACCAGTAACCCATAAGCCACCTGTCTGAGCTCCAGTGGGTTCACTTGGTTGAACTGGTTGTTCAAGTTGCTGCTTAACGATGGCCATTTCTTTATCACTTTGCGAAATAGCGTTTGCACTAATGTATGAGGTACCAAGGATTAAGAGAAGAACTGAAGCAACCACAGTGCTCTTTTGACGTCGCTGTACGTTCTTGGTGCGATATTTCATTCCCTTAAACCAATATTCAACTAGTCCACTTCGAACGGGGAGTTCGACTAAGCGAAGTGAAATGTCTGCAAGAGCAAAGACAACCAAAATACGCAAGGCATAAAGAGCCCAAGTTGAGCCTTCAAGATCTACTGCTGGGCGAGTAACTTGAAAGACTACCCAGTGCCATAAGTAGATTGCGTAAGATCGTTCACCAATCCAAACAGCCACTCTGCTACTTAGAATCGGTGCAAATCGAGAAGCAGGGTGAACGATGCTAGTAAGAATCGCACAACCAAATATGCCAGCAAGTGGGAAGGCTAATTTATATAAAGTTGGATCACTTTCATTGACCAGCAAAAAGACTCCAAGTAATCCAACAAAACCGACGACACCAATACCATCAATGAAATCTTGTGCTCGTCTATTGACCTGCTCTTGGAGATTCTGTGGAACCCAACTCACTGCAAGGGCAGCACCTAGAAATAATCCAATGCTGTGAGTATCTGTACCAAAGTAAACATGGCTCACTTGTGAGGTGTTGGCAGCATCAACTTCATATGAGACGAGTAATAGCGCAATACCTGAAAAGGCAGCAATTATGAGTGCTGCACCAGGAATTTTTGCCTTACCGAATTGGCGAAGAACGAGGAGCAAAATAAGTGGCCAAATTAAATAGAACTGAGCTTCTACACCAAGTGACCATGTGTGCTGCAGCAAGGGCGGCCGGGAAATGGTATCGAAATAGTCGGTCTGTCTAAAAACTAACCACCAATTCATTCCTCCAAGGAGTGCAAAGGGACTATCGCTAATGAAGCGGCGCATCGTTTCTGGTGCCCAAATGCTGATGTAAATAATCGTCACAAAGATCATAAACACAAGTGGTGGAAACAATCTGCGAATACGTGCTTTATAGAAAGCGCGTAGATCTAAACCACCACTGCGTTGGATTGAATCTAAAAGCAGGCGTGTGATTACGTAACCAGAGATCACAAAGAAGAGGTCAACGCCAAGGAACCCACCTGGAATCCATGTAAAACCTAAGTGATAAAGCATTACAGCAATTACAGCAACGGCACGCAACCCATCAATGGCAGGGATATAACGGATACCGCGGGGAGTAGACATGACTAATTACTTACGCGATGCAGATTTCTTTGCAGCTGCTTTCTTGGCGGTTTTCTTGACAGGCTTTTTTGCCACTTTCTTAGGAGCAGCAATGGCTGGCTTAGTGCGCTGACTAGCAACACGGATTGGACCAGCATTAATGACTGTGTCATCAGAGTTAAGATTTTCAAGAACATTGCGCTGAAGATCAGCCAGACGAGTGAATGCACTCTCAAGACGTGCTCGTGATTGGTGAATCGCAGATTCAGCAGCATCTAGTGATTGAGTTTGAATCTTATAGAGACGCTCTGCTTCCGTGATAACACTTGAGAGCCATTGACGATAATTAGAAACTTCCACAGTTGCTTCACTAACGATACGCTCACCCTCGCGGCGTGCTGCAGTTGCAAGGGCAGATGCTTCTCGCCGCTTACTTTCAATCAGTGATTCAGCTTCAACTTCTGCTTCAGCTATCTTGTCTGCTGCCTCTGATTCAGCGGCTTGAATATATTTACGCCCGCGTGATTCTGCGCTGCTTAAGATTGTGCGAGCTTTTGCATCGGCTGCTTCAATCTCTTCTTTGGTTGTGCGATTAGTTTCAGCAATCAATCGAGTCGCAATAGATTGCGCCTTGCTCTCACGGGCTTGAGCCGACTTAATCATTGACATCGCAGTCTCTGTGGCGAGAATTTCAAACTCTTCTTTACTCAAGCTAGTTATGTCACGACGTGATTTGAGATCAGCTAACTGTGCTTCAAGTTCGCGAATACGCTCGAGCGATGAAGGCGCTTGTTCTTCTTCGCCTTTAAATCCGACCCAGTTAAGGAAGGAGTTTTTCTCAGCCATGGTCGTACCTCGCAACTCGTTGATAAGAGAGCCTTAGGTTAGAGCAAGGCCTTACTTACTGTAAATCGCCACTGAAATCGCTATGTATTGCGAGATCCAGGCTGCCAGGACGAATATGTGGAAGAGCTCATGGAAGCCAAAGAACTTCGCATCTCGCCCAGGGCGCTTGAGGGCGTAGAAGATTGCACCGATTGAGTAGAAAAGGCCACCAATGAGAATTGGCAGTAATACCCATAAACCACCCTCTCGGTAGAGCGCTGGCGTATACACCACGGCTACCCATCCGAGCAATAAATAGTTAGCTACATATAACCATCTGGGTGCATTGAGCCAAAAGATTCGAAGCCCCACACCAATTGCTGCGCCAATCCAAACAACTAGAAGCAAGATATTTCGACTACGACCTTCAAGTAGTGCAACTGCAAAAGGAGTATAAGAACCTGCAATGAGCAAATTTATATTTGCATGATCCCACCTACGCCATATTTTTTTCTTTGCAGGCGTCCAAGGAACGCGATGATAAATGGCTGAGACACTAAACAACATAATTGCTGTAATGGAATAAATTGCCACTGCAAATTTGAGTGAAGAGTTACTGAGAATGAAAAGCACCAGTGAGGCAATAATGACTGCAGGGGTAGCACCCAAGTGAAACCAGCCACGCAACTTGGGTGGAACTACAGGTAGCTGCGTCATGTATGCAGGGTACTGCTTGTGTCAATCTCCTGTATCGACAAATAGTCGCCGCGCTGATAAGAATCTCCTATGACATTTAGATCTCCTGTATTCGAACTCAGCCACACATACATCGATGATGAAGCAGCCTTGAGTCCCATGGGTTGTACTTATCTTGGAAATGGACTTAATCAGGACAAGCTTGATGATTTCTCAATTGCAGGAGCGGGCGTTTCAGCAGACTTAACTCGCAAGACCCTTAAGAAACTTCTCGAGCTCAAGCCAATTGATGAAATTGATCGAATTGCACAGGCTGTCATGCAAGAGCGCTTGGAATCATCTCTTGCTCTGCATGATAGCCAAGAGTCTTTTGTCTTGTGGAATGTTTTGACATCCCCACCTTCAAATGTGCGCTCAATTTTTGAACTTATGCCAAAGAGCACCGATAAAGACTTCGACAACATCGCTAAGCGCTTAGCTGCAGTAGATGGGGCATATAAGTCATGGACCGGTGCGATCATGGAGGTCGCTAAGGGTGGAAAGACAACTGCCCAGCGCCAAGTTCGCGGGGTTATTGAACAACTGACTAATTATGCAAATGGTGGATTTAGCGAAATGTGTAAAAACTTTGATGCTGCAGGCAAATATCCAGCAATTCACGAAAATGCAAAACTTGCTGAGAAAGCAGCTGCTGAGACAGCTGAGTTTTTAAAGAATCAATATCTTCGTATTGCAAACCCAGAAGATGCAGTTGGAGCAGATCGTTATGCGGTGTGGGCGCGTTATTTCACAGGTGCAAAGCTAGATCTTCGCGCAACCTATGAGTGGGGAATGGCTGATCTAAAAGCAATTAACGCACGTATGTGGAAGATTGCCGAACAGATTAAACCTGGCGCAAAAACTTTACGTGAAGTGGCTGATTACCTTGATAATGATCCAAAGTATTTGATTAAGGGTAAAGAAAATGTAATTAAGTTTTTACAAGAGTTCACAGATGCAGCAATTGCCCGTATGGACGGTGAATATTTTGAAATTGATGACCGCATCAAGATTTGTGAAGCGCGTCTTGCACCAGAAGGAAGTGCATCTGCGCCGTATTACAACCCACCTTCTGAGGATTTATCTCGTCCTGGCACAACTTGGATTCCAATGCTTGGAAAAGATGAAGCTAGCAGTTGGCACCTAGTCTCAACCTGGTATCACGAAGCTGTTCCCGGACATCACTTGCAATTTGCAACTACAGCAGTTGAGAAGGAGCGCTTATCGCGCTTCCAGGTACATGGTGCATGGATTAGTGGTTACGGTGAAGGCTGGGCCTTGTATGCAGAGCGCTTCATGAATGAGCTAGGTGCTTTTGATGAACCTGGAATTGAAATGGGCTACCTATCTGCGCAAGCTCTGCGTGCTGCACGCATTGTTGTAGATATTGGAATGCACCTTGGATACACCGACTTTGATGGCAAGGTGTGGAACGCCGAATCATCACGCAAGCTTCTTAATGAGCAGGCACTTCTTGATGAGGATCACTCACGCAGTGAAACTGATCGTTACTTGGGCTGGCCTGGCCAAGCAATCTCCTACAAGGTAGGAGAGCGCGTCTGGATGAAGGCACGTGAAGATGCCAAGGCCCGCCTTGGTTCAGCTTTCTCCCTCAAGAAATTTCACACTTATGCCCTCAAAATTGGTCCAATGGGCCTTGACCCATTTGCGATTGAATTAGCTAGTTGGGATGGGAAATAGGGTTGATTTGAGGCCGTGGCACGCTCAAAAATCTTAAGTTTCTGTGAAATACCTGCGATTTCACCCTTCCTTTTTTGCTCAATCCACGCATAATTGGTCTTACTAAGCGCAGTGAGGCGCCTCGAGGTCCTCAGTGCTCTGGAACTAGATGCCATCAGGCATCTAGGTAACTTAAACCTCCCGGAGGCACTTTTAAATGCAACTAGACAGCAACCAATGGAACCTGGTCTATAACGTATTCTCGTTTGGCCTTGTTTCAATGCTCGCATGCACCATTTACACGCTTGTTTCACAACAGCGCGTATTGGCTAAGTACCGTAACGCTTTAGTGATGTCATCAATGGTTACATTCATTGCTGGATACCACTACCTACGCATATTTGATTCATTCAAGCATGCATCAGAAGGTGGAAAAGTACTTCTAGATGGATCTCAAAATTCATTCAACGAGGCA
>SXYM01000008.1 GCA_005789205.1 Actinomycetota bacterium
CCGCTCTCAAACGGGGACCTAGCTCAATTGGTAGAGCACCGCCTTTGCAAGGCGGGGGTTAGGGGTTCGATTCCCCTGGTCTCCACGTTATGACTACTACAGCGACCCTACACACATCACTTGGTGACATTGTCATCGAGTTATTTCCTAACCATGCACCAAAGACTGTTGCAAACTTTGTTGAGTTAGCAACTGGTGCAAAAGAGTGGACTGATCCACGCACTGGCAAGAAAACAACTACCAATCTTTATGACGGAACTATTTTTCACCGTGTTATCGACGGTTTCATGATTCAAGGTGGAGACCCACTTGGTCAAGGAACTGGCGGACCGGGATATCGCTTCGCAGATGAATTCCACGGCGAACTAGTTTTTGATCGCCCTTACATTCTTGCAATGGCTAACTCAGGCCCAGGAACTAATGGTTCACAGTTCTTTATTACTGTTGCACCAACTACTTGGCTCAACCGTAAGCACTCAATCTTTGGTGAAGTAAAGGATTCTGCCAGCCAGGCTGTAGTTGATGCAATTGCAACAGCAAAGACAGGCGCGCAAGATAAGCCAGTAACACCAATAACAATCAACAGCGTTACCGTTGCTTAAGCGCTCTGCCACTTATTCTTTAATCGCAATTATTTGCGGTGCATATCTGCTGCAAATGATTGTTCCAACAATTGAAATGCGTTTAGTTCTACCCAACCTTGATTATTTAAGAGCTAGCAACGAGTGGTATCGATTATTCTCAGTCTCACTCGTTCATGCCGGTCTACTACACCTTGGTTTTAACATGTATGCATTAATGGTTCTAGGCAATCCAATTGAAGAGGCATTTGGCAAGAAGAAGATGTTATTTATCTTTTTCTTCTCATTGCTAATCGGCTCACTGACTTCTTCCTATTTTGCTTCCCCTACTTCTTATTCGGTGGGTGCATCGGGTGCCGTCTTTGGATTGTTCGGAGCGATTGCCTTGGTTGGAAAGCGCATTGGCACAGATACGCGTTCGATCTATGTGATTATCGGAATTAACTTTGCGATTGGTTTTATTCTTGGAGGAGTTGATTGGAAGGCCCACCTGGGTGGTTTAGTCGGCGGAGTTATTGCAGCCCAGTTCATGCTCAATAAACGTTAAGGAGTTATCCACAGCCTTTACCCACAATGTGGATTGAATTACAAGCGTGTAATTAAGAAGGTATTAACGCCAGCGAGTGGCCAGCGAGAAGCCCACACCGATAAAGCTAAAGCCAACAATCATGTTCCATGCACCGATGCCCGGGATTGGATATTGGGTCTGCGTGACATAGAAGATCACAATCCAGAACAAGCCAATCAAGAAGGCAGCAACCATTGTTGGGGCTAACCATTTAGGGCTCTCAAGCGGGCCATGAGGAGTTTCAACCACAACTTCCTGGTTATGGGCGCGCGCTTCGACGACTTTCTTACGGAGCTTTGATTTAGGCATACGCGAAAGATACACCATGAGCAAGAATGCTCCTATGGCCACCAAGATCCTTGTCGTCGATAACTACGACTCCTTTGTCTTTAACTTGGTGCAGTACCTGCAGCAGTTAGGCGCAGAGTGCACCGTGGTCCGAAATGATGCCGTAGGGGCCGAAGATGCTGCCAACTACGGAGGCGTTCTCATCTCACCAGGACCAGGCATCCCTGAAAGGGCCGGTGTGAGTGTTGAAATGATTAAGTTCTGCGCTGAGAAAAAGATTCCACTTTTTGGTGTGTGTTTAGGCCATCAAGCAATTGGTGTTGCATTTGGTGCGACAGTCTCACGTGCGCCGGAACTACTGCATGGAAAAACTTCCTTAGTACATCATAAACAACAAGGTGTGCTTGAAGATCTGCCATCACCATTTACTGCAACTCGCTACCACTCACTATGTGTTGAGCGTGACACAGTTGGTGCAGAGCTAGAAATAACAGGAGCAACTGAATCTGGAATTGTGATGTCTATGCGCCATCGCACATTACCCATTGAAGGTGTGCAGTTTCACCCAGAGTCAGTATTAACCGAACACGGCCATCAGATGTTAGCCAACTGGTTAAGCGCATGTGGTGATAAGAATGCAAAAGCTAAAGCAGTCGGTTTATCACCAGTAGTTGGTAGCCGCTCTTAAGGTGCCTTATTAACCGTAATGGTTACTGATTTACCAATTGTTTGTGTAGTTCCAGCATCTGGTGCTTGTCTAATAACAACACCGATAGGTTGGTTCGCATCGTAGGCATCAATAGCATTGACTAAGAAGCCAGCTTGGACAAGTAGAGTTCTAGCTTGAATTGCGTCCACTCCAATAAGTGCTGGAACAACAACCTGACCACTGGCAATTTGTAATACAACTCCACTGCCCGCAGTAATAGTTGAACCAGGCTCAGGTGTTACTTTCAAAACCGTTCCGAGTGCTTCATCAGATGGAACTGCTTCTGTACGAGAAACAAGTAAACCAACAGCACTGAGTGCTCCGCGAGCATCAATAAGAGACATTCCCACTAAATCTGCAGGAACAATCGCATCTCCAGGCCCATCTGAAATTGTTAAAACAACCCCAGAGCCTTTTTGCGCACGTGTTGTCGCAAGAGGTATTTGGCTAGCAACTCGATCTTTAGGAATGCGTCCATCATGAGCACGTTGGATGGTTACAACATAATCTTTTAAAAGGAACTCGGCATCAACCTGAGTCAACCCCACAACATTAGGGATTTGAGGCAGGCTATTACTGTCCACACCTGGGCGAGTAAGAAATAAGCCAGCGGCAATAACCGTAACCGCAAGAACCGAACTCAATGCCCCTACTAAAACTTTACGGCGCGAGATTCTGACTTTGGGAATAGTTGTAGTTAAGGCTTGCCCAGTTCCCACTTTGAATAAATCATCGAGCATCAACCCTGCTGATTGATAACGATCCTCTGGTCTCTTAGCAAGTGCCACAGCGAGAATGACATCAACACCTTCAGGTAGTTCAGGTTGGATCTTGCTAGGTGCAACAAGAACTCCTGAGACATGTTGGTAGGCGATTGAGACAGGCGTGTCGCCAGTAAATGGTGGCTTGCCAGTTAATACTTCATAGAGCAAACATCCAGTTGAATAAATATCACTACGCAAATCTGCAACTTCACCCAAAGCTTGCTCAGGGGAGAGATATTGAGCTGTTCCAACAATATTCCACGTGCTAGTTAGTGTTGCGCCAAGATCTGCAAGTGCACGCGCAATACCAAAATCCATCACCTTCACATCGCCATGATCTGTGATCATGATGTTGGCAGGTTTAATGTCTCTATGAACAATTCCGCGCTCATGTGAATATTCAAGCGCGGCTAAAATTCCTTCACCGATTTCAAGTGCACGCTTAAGTGGAACATGCTCGCCTTTATGAATCAGGTCTCGTAAAGTGTGGCCAGAAACTAACTCCATCACTATGTATGGGGCAGGTTCTTCACCTGAGTCATAGACCGCAACAATTCCAGGGTGATTTAAGCCAGCAGCAGCCAGCGCTTCTTTTCTAAAGCGGGCAACAAATGAAGGATCGCGCGCTAAATCACTGCGCAATACTTTTACTGCAACTTGGCGAGCAAGGCGAGTGTCTTCGGCAACATAAACATCGGCCATACCACCGTTTCCAATCATTTCGCCAAGCTTGTAGCGATCACCAAAGAGCGAGTTAATCATTGCGCCGCTCCTAAAACTTCATTGGTTGTTACTTCTTCGCCGGTTATGTCAGCAACAATAACAGTGACGTTATCTGGCGCACCATTTATATAAGTCGCATCAATGAGGGCTTTAAGCGCATCAGATCTATCAGATTTCTTTAATAAAGATTTAATCTCTTTCTCCATTAAAACACTGGACAATCCGTCACTACAGAGCAAATAACGATCTTTCTCTTTTGCCTCGTAGATCTGCAAAACAGGAGTAACTGTGCCCTGGCCCATGAGCGCTTGAGTTAAAACTGAGCGTTGTGGGTGATCTGCAACATCAGATTGTGAAATAGCACCTTGATCAAGAAGTTCTTGAATAACTGTGTGGTCATTGCTCAGTTGTTCCAGCGTATTACCGCGCAGGCGATAGCAACGAGAATCTCCCACATGTAGCAGCGCAATGTTTGAATCAACAACTAGTAGCGCAGTCAGGGTTGTTCCCATTCCGCGCACTTCAATTGCCTCTTCGGCGTATTCGCCAATCTGTGAATCAATTGTGAAAAGTGAGTTAAGAAGCAGATCTTCTATAGAGTCAGAATCAATCTCTGAACTTGTAAGTACTGGGCTAAGTTTTTGCAGAGCTTTAATTGCAATCTTTGATGCAACTTCACCGCCAGCATGCCCACCCATTCCATCGGCAACAGCAATCAGGCGACCGGAAACAAAAGCAGAATCTTCATTTCCACTACGCTGTAAACCGTCAGCCGAGCGCGCACTGCTCTGGAAGTAAATAGCGCTCATGGGCATAAGCCTAACCCCTGTTAATCTTTAATCATGAAAATATATGCCCACCGCGGAGCCTCTATAGATTTCCCAGAGATGACCATGGATGCATATAAAGCAGCCGTTGATCAAGGCGCTGATGGCATGGAGTGTGATGTCCGCCTGACAAAAGATAACCAGATGTTGTTGTGGCATGACGCCGATATGAAGCGCACCGCTGGGTATGCAGGTCGCATCGCAGAGATGACCTACCCTCAAATAAGAGCGCGCTACCCACAAGCGATGTTGCTCGAAGAATTATTAGAACTTGCTCGAGATAATGACATGGAACTTGCGATTGAAACAAAACATCCAGTTCCGCAAGGAAGTTTGGTTGAAAAGAAAGTTTTAGAACTACTAGAACAAGAAGAGTTAGAAACAGATGTTGTATTGATGTCGTTTTCTTGGCTAGCAATTGAAAATATTCGAAAAATCAACCCACAACAAAAAACCGTGGCCCTTTTGGAAGATAAATTCAATTATTTGATGAAACGATTTACATCCGCACCGATTCTTGGTCCAAGCGTGGAGTATCTACGCTCAAATCCAGAGATGACCCATGCAATCAAGCCTTTATATGTCTGGACCGTTGATGATGCTGACGATATGCGCTTCTGCTTAGAAAATGGTGTGGAGGTCCTCATTACAAATAACCCGTCATATGCACGCAAGGTGCTCGGGTATCATTAGTCAGTGAGCACATACGCGTATTTAGGTCCAAAAGGAACATTCACCGAAGCTGCTCTTAAAAAGATCACTTCTTCAAATGACTCCCTCATCCCGTATGCAAATGTGACGGCAGCTTTAGATGCGGTGCGAGTTGGTAAAGCACACTTTGCATTAGTTCCCATTGAGAACTCTGTTGAAGGTGTTGTTGCAAGAACCCTTGATGAATTAGCTACAGGAACCCCACTTTCTATCGTGGGTGAAGTCACATTGCCGGTTTCTTTTGCACTGATGTCTAAGCGCGACACCGTTGATATTCGCCGCATTGCTACACATCCACATGCAGAGGCCCAGTGCCGTGCATATATTGCTAAGAATTATCCAGATGCAGAATTAATCGCAACTGCATCAACTGCAGCTGCAGCTGAAGCAATTGGCCGCGGAGAATTTGATGCAGCTATTGCAGCTCCAGTTGCAGCAGCTCATTACGGACTCACAGTCATTGCAGACAACATCGGCGACATCGTTGGCGCTATCACACGTTTTGTTTTGATCTCAAAGCCAGCAACACCACCTAAGGCAACAGGCTTTGATCGCACATCTCTAGCCGTCTTTATCGGCATAGATCACGCTGGCGCCTTGCTCGATATCTTGACTGAGTTCGCTAAACGCGACGTTAACTTAACTTTTATTCAGTCGCGTCCAACAGGTCTAGAGCTTGGCCATTACCATTTCATTATTGATGCCGAGGGCCACGTTAACGATGCTCCAGTAAAGGAGACAGTAGAAGCGTTGCGAGCAATCTGTGAAGATATTCGCTTCCTCGGTTCATATCCACGAGAAAAGGCTGGTAGATGATCGACGTTAAATTTATTCGCGAGAACCCGGATGCAGTTCGTGCATCACAAACGGGTCGCGGTGAAGATGCATCTATTGTTGATCAAATAATTGCATCAGATGAATTACGCCGTGTTGCCATCGAGAAATTTGAAAAACTACGCGCAGAACAAAATGTTTTATCTAAATCGGTAGGTGCGGCTAAAGGTGATGAGAAGACAGCACTACTTGAAAATGCTAAAGAGTTAGCTACTGCTGTAAAAGAGGCTGATAGCAAGCGCGCAGAGGCAGAAGAACACACCAAAGCTTTAGTGATGCAGCTATCAAACATTCTCGACCCAGGCGCCCCCATTGGCGGAGAAGCAGATTTCAAAGTTCTAGAACATGTTGGAAC
>SXYM01000059.1 GCA_005789205.1 Actinomycetota bacterium
AATCCAATTGCAGCAGCGCCTAGAGTTGTTAAAGCCTTGATTGGCTCAAGATCATCGCCGTAGAAGATTGCCAAGACAATGAGAGAAAAGAGATCATCAGCAATAGCAAGGGTTAATAGGAATAAGCGCACATGTGGGTTGATCCGCTTGCCTAACAAGGAGAGCACACCTAAGGCAAGTGCAATATCTGTTGGCATAGAAGCTGCCCACACATGAGAGCCAGGATTGATGAGCACATAGATTGCGGCAGGAACTAGCATTCCGCCTAAAGCGGCAACAATCGGTACAAGGGCAGTTTTAAAATCCTTGATGCCGTTCTTAATCTCTAGACCAACAAGAAAGAAGAAGATTGCGATTAAGGCATCTAGGAACATGGTGGAAATCTACTATGTCCGGATACCACAAAGCCCGCACCAATCGGCACGGGCTTTGTCTTAAAGCGGTTTTTAGATGTCGTAATACAGCTCGAACTCAGCTGGATGTGGACGCAAGCGAACATAATCAACTTCTTGCTTGCGCTTGAATTCGATCCATGTGTCGATGAGATCTTTAGTAAATACTCCACCCTTGAGCAAGAACTCGTGATCGCGCTCTAGATTGTTGAGCACTTCATCAAGTGATCCTGGCACCTGTGGAATTGCAGCAGCCTCTGCTCCAGTTAATTCATACAAATCTTTATCTACTGGGGCAGGTGGTTCGATCTTATTGATAATTCCATCAAGACCGGCCATCAACATCGCAGCAAATGCTAGATAAGGATTTGATGATGGATCTGGGCAACGGAACTCAATGCGCTTTGCCTTGGGACTGGATCCTGTAATTGGGATACGGATACAAGCTGAACGGTTACGAGCTGAGTAAACAAGGTTTACTGGTGCTTCATAACCTGGGACTAAGCGGCGGTAGGAGTTAACAGTTGGGTTAGTGAAAGCAAGCAATGATGGTGCGTGCTTGAGAAGACCACCGACATAGTGACGGGCTAGGTCTGAAAGATCGCCGTAGCCATCACCGAAGAATAATGGCTTGCCATCCTTCCAGAGTGATTGGTGAACGTGCATACCTGAACCGTTATCACCAAAGAGTGGCTTTGGCATAAATGTTGCTGTCTTACCACCCTGCCATGCAGTGTTACGAACTACGTACTTAAACTTCATTAACTCATCGCCCGCATGCAAGATATCTGTAAAGCGGTAGTTAATTTCCATCTGACCTGCTGTACCAACTTCGTGGTGTGAGCGCTCAACTAGAAGGCCAACTTTTCCAAGTTGCATAACCATCTCATCACGAAGATCAGCAAATTGATCTGTTGGAGACACAGGGAAATATCCACCCTTGATGCGAGTGCGGTATCCACGGTTTGGAGTTCCATCTGCATCTTCTTTTATTCCTGTATTCCAAGCACCTTCGTAAGAATCAATCTCATGATAAGCAGTGTTGATATCAGTCTTAAAGCGAACACGATCAAAAACATAAAATTCAGCCTCTGGTGCAAAGAACGCTGTGTCAGCAATTCCTTGAGCACGCATGAAGTCAACTGCCTTTGCAACAACACCACGTGGGTCTCGACTGTATGGTGAATTATCACCTGGGTTATGGACAGAGAAGATAATGACAAGAGTCTTCTCTTTACGGTATGGATCGATAAATGCAGATTCTGGAACTGGTAAGAGTTTCATATCTGATTCATGGATTGACTGGAAACCGCGGATAGATGAACCATCAAACATCAGACCTTCAGTAAAGACAGCCTCATCAAATGATTCAATAGGAACATTGAAGTGGTGCTGGATACCTGGAAGATCTGTGAAGCGCACATCAACGAGCTTTACATCTTCCTTTTTGATATATGCAAAAATTTCTGCAGAGTTCTTAAACATGCTTCTCCCAATTCACATGGATACATAGATTGTGTATCAGTGCAGATTTTCTCGACTTTGAGCTCTCTGCTTTGTGGCCCAAGAATAAGTCGCAAAAGGCAAAATGGCCTAACTGCCCTGTTACATCCATGTTAAGAATTTAGGGGGATATAGGCTTAGCCCCATGAGCTACCCATTTATCCGAACCACCTACGGACGCCGCATGGGCGCCCTTGCCCTTGATTGGTTGGCGTGCATGTCAATTGTTGGGGCCTTTTCTGGAGGTTTGTTTGCGGTGGACCCACTCAGACCCCTCTGGATTTTCCTATTGTTTTTTCTACAGATGTGGATTTTCACCGCTTTGAAAGGTGGAACTCTCGGTCATCACCTCTTTGGAATGAAGGTTGTTCGATTTGAGGATGGTGGACCACTCTCTCTTCAACAGGCACTGATTAGAACAATTCTTGTGATGCTCGTGGTCACTGCAGTTACTTTTGATGAGAATGGCCGTGGAATCCATGAGCGCTTGAGCGGATCGGTGCTTACTAGAGGCTAGATCAATTTTAAATCAATCAAGTTAACTCCGCGTACACTTACCGGATGAATGGCTCATTGGCACTTGTTGGTTCGGGTGAATATCTACCCGCCATGGCCGAGTTTGAAAAATCACTTGTTCAAGATGGTGTTAAGAACGGCAAAGAATCCAGATATATTCAAATTCCAACGGCAGCTGGGCGAGAAAGTGTTGATCGTTTGGAATACTGGAAACAACTCGGTCTGACACAGGCAAAAGCGATTGGTGTTGAAGCAACATATCTTTCAATCTATACCCGCGAAGATGCCTTCAATCAGAAATATGTTGATTCAGTAAAAAATAGTGCCTTGATGTACATGTCAGGGGGAGACCCGCATCATCTGGCAGAAGTTTTGATTGACACTCCGCTGTGGTCTGCAATTGTGGAGAATTGGAGAACTGGAGCATCACTTGCAGGATGTAGTGCTGGTGCGATGGTTCTTAGCGCACATATCCCTAACTTTCGATTGCTCAAAAAAACGGCAACGCAAGGTCTTAATTTGCTTCCAGAGATTCGCGTGATTCCACACTTTAATAAGTTTTTTAAGTGGATTCCAGAGAGTGCTGCAAAGGTATTACTACATGTGCCGGATAACTCTATTTTGATCGGCGTTGATGAACTGACAGCTATTGTGAAGCGATCAGGGGATACGGAATGGGTTGTAGTCGGAGCGGCAAAAGTACACGTATTAAAGGGATTGCCCGATCAACAATTGCACGACGGGGAAAGAATTCAACTTCCTAACCCTTAATTGGTAAGTCTTAGCGGATCTTTGGGGCACGAGTTGGCATCGGACCCTTTGGTATTGGCATAGATAAACCCCCAACTGCCTTCAAGCGAGCACGTACTTCACGCATTTGGTGAGCGGTTAACTTCTTGGGTAGCTTTTGTAAATGCTTTTGTAGTTTACGAAGAGAAACTTGACCTTCTCCATCACCAACAATTACTTCAATGACTGGCACTCCTGGAGCAAAGCGTTCGGTCTTTTTATGTTCATCCTGCAGCAATTGGCGAAGAGTGCTTGGTGATCCTTCACCGGTAAGAACAATTCCTGCACGTCCAACACTACGGTGAACCATGTCCTGATTACGTGAGACTGCAACAGCTGGTGTTGTCGTCCATCCTTTGCGGATAGCCATCAAAACGCTTGCGCCCGCACCCATCTGACCTTCAATGGATGAATATGCTGCGCGACCTGCAACTCGAGTAAAGAAAATAAGAGTGGCGAGAAATGAAAGTGGAGTAAAAATAAAGCCCAAATAAACCGGATGATCTACTGCGAATCCAATGCCAACCCCAATTAAGAGTGTTACTAGAAAGATTGCAACAAGTGCAATACCAATCCAAGGCTTTACTTGCTTAGTAACTGCATATGCATCACGGAAAGTTTGAAAGCGTGGAGTCTTGATCTTCTTTTCTTTAGCTTTTTTCTTGAACATGGCTTTAGTTTAGTGGGGCAGGGGCAGTTCCACCAAGGCGGGCTGGCGCCCAACGTTGGCCTACATGGCTATCAGGGTAATTCTCTTGTACCTGATACAACATGGCCAGCAAAGTTTGACGCAGGTGTAATTCTGATTTCTCAACATTCCCACCGCGCTCATAGAAAATAGGCTCACCAAAAACCACAGAGACGGGGAAATTATTGCGCTTAAGGTTTCGCTTAATTCCCTTCGTCCAAATTCTCTGACTTCCCCAAATGATTGTTGGGATAATTGGCACACCAGCACCCATCGCCAATCTGACAGCCCCGGATTTAAGTTCTTTGATTTCAAAAGAAGTGGACGTTGTTCCTTCAGGGAAGATTCCGATAATTTCGCCAGATTTAAGAGCGCGCAAAGCTGCAACAAAAGAGGCAGAGCCGTTGCTGCGATCCACATTGATATGGTGCATACCGCGCATCAATGGCCCAGCAATTTTGTGATCGAAGATTTCCTTTTTAGCCATAAAGCGCACTAATCGAGCGACAGGAAGCGCAGCTGTACCGACGATTGCAAAGTCTAAATAACTCACATGATTGCTAGCTAAGATTGCTCCACCTTTTCGTGGAATGTGTTCGTCACCGCTAAAGTCAAATTTAAGTCCAAGATATTTCCATAAAGTTTTTATAACTACGATAACTGGAGGATAGACGAGATCAGCCACGATCTGCCTTTGCATCAATTGCCTGCTTATAGAGACGACCCGCGCGATAGCTAGAGCGGACAAGTGGACCACTCATAACGCCAAGGAATCCAATGTCCGTTGCCTCTTTTGAAAGCTCAACGAACTCTTCGGGTTTAACCCAACGCTCAACTGGGTGGTGGCGATTTGTTGGGCGCAGATACTGAGTAATGGTTATCAAGTCACAGCCTGCATCGTGTAAATCGACAAGTGCTTGAGTAACTTCTTCTCGAGTCTCTCCCAAACCAAGGATAAGATTAGATTTGGTAACCAAGCCAAAATCACGTGCCATTGAAATGACTGCTAAGGATTTTTCATAAGTAAATGCTGGGCGAATTCGCTTGAAAATGCGGGGAACTGTTTCTAAGTTATGGGCAAAGACCTCCGGGCGAGTTTCAAAAATTTCATTGAGTAGGTCTGCTTTTGCATGAAAATCAGGAGCTAACATTTCAACGCCGGTACCTGGATTTAGCTTGTGGACCATTCGAATAGTTTCTGCATAGAGCCAAGCACCTTCATCAGGTAAGTCATCTCGTGTGACACCAGTGATGGTCGCGTACTTAAGTCCCATAGCTTTAACAGATTCTGCGACTTTGCGTGGCTCTTCGCGATCTAGGGCGTCAGGTTTACCAGTATCAATATTGCAAAAGTCGCAACGACGTGTGCACTTATCTCCACCAATTAAAAATGTCGCTTCTTTATCTTCCCAGCACTCAAATATATTTGGGCATGCTGCTTCTTGGCAGACGGTGTGTAGACCTTCTGATTTAACAAGGTTTTGTAAGCGGGTGTATTCAGGGCCCATGTGAGCCTTGGTCTTAATCCATTCCGGCTTTCGCTCAATAGGGACCTCGGCATTACGTGCTTCAATGCGAATGAGTTTGCGACCTTCTGGGGCAAGTGTCATGCGCATACCTTCTTTAAGGATTCAAAAATATGCCTCTCAACCAATGGAGAAACCTCTTCAATGCTGATGTTACGACCAAGCTCCCGAGACATAGAAGTGACATCAGCATCTGTAATTCCGCAGGGAATGATCTGATTAAAGGCGCTTAAATCTGGGCAGATGTTGAGTGCAAAGCCATGCATTGTCACGCCTTTGCTCACGCGGATTCCAATGGCCGCTATTTTGCGATCGCCTTTTTCATCTATCACCCAAACCCCAGAGCGTCCTGAAACGCATGTTGCTTTAATCCCTAAATCTTCACAGACATTTATCAGTCCGCGTTCAATTTCGCGGACAAAGCCAACAAGTTCATGTGGTTGAGAAAGTTTTACGATGGGATAACCAACAAGTTGTCCAGGTCCATGCCATGTAATTTTTCCCCCGCGATCTACTTCAATAACGGGAGTTCCATCCTGTGGTTTCTCAGAATCTAAAGTTCTGCGACCTGCGGTGTAGACAGATGGGTGTTCAAGTAATAATAAAGTATTAGGACGCTTTCCCTCAGCGACTTCTAAGTGAATTGTTCGCTGCACTTGCCAGGCTTTTTCATATTCAATTAGCCCATGGCGGGTGAGGGCTATCGCACTCTGGCTAGGCTGGGTTGCAACGGGCACATGACTAGCCTAAAGGTAGGATTGCCTCCTTACCAATTGGAGCCACATCAGACCTTTAAGGAAGGCCACCTTCGTTATGTCCACGCAGTCAATTCAAAAAACCCGCAAACCCTTCGCCATTGCACTCTTAGTAGTAATCGTTTGGTTTGGCATAACCGGCGTCATGGGTCCTCTGTTCGGCAAGCTCTCCTCAGTGCAAGAGAATAACAACTCTTCCTTCTTGCCTAAGGGGGCCGAGGCAACAAAGGCTGCAGATGTGATTGCTACTTTTTCTGATGAGGAGAGTTTCAATTTTCCTACTTTGATTTTGTTTGAAGGCACATCATCACCAGAAACATTTGCTGCAATTAATGCCCACATCTCAAAAGTTGGTGCGTTAACATTAGACGGAACTAACGCAAAAATCTCTGATTTCTTAGCTCCTGGTGCGCAGATAAGCGTCTTTCCATCCCAAGACGGAAAAGCAATATTGGCAAACATTCCTTTGGATGGAAACTCACTCACCAAAGTTCTTCCCAACGATAAGCCAGTTTTACCTGAACTCATCGCAGCCCTTCGCGCTGATATTGCACCAATTGCCAAAGCCAATGGTCTAGAGCCCTATGTAACTGGCCCAGGTGGTTTGCTAGGCGATCTCTTTGGCGCTTTTGGAGATATCGATTCCAAATTGCTTTTGACCACTCTTGCAGTTGTTG
>SXYM01000060.1 GCA_005789205.1 Actinomycetota bacterium
CAATCTCATCCATGATTTCTGCCCCACTGCCATAAGACATTGGATATCCCATTGCAGTTGCAAGATCACATGTAACTTCGAATTCACTTTTTCCAGTTGGGGATTTCATTACTGGGCGAACACGGTTAATGCGGCGCTCGGCGTTAGTGAATGTGCCATCTTTTTCTAAAAATGATGTACCCGGCAAGAAAACATGTGCAAACTTAGAAGTTTCATTTAAGAACAGATCCTGCACAATGACCATATCCATTGCGCGAAGGGCTGCGTGAACGTGAGAGGTATTTGGATCAGATTGGGCGATGTCTTCACCTTGAACGTAGAGTCCACGGTAATTTCCAGCAAGAGCTGCATCAAACATATTCGGAATTCGCATTCCAGGCTCAGAATCTAGTGTTACACCCCACTTGTCATTAAAAATCTTGCGGGTATCAGGATTTGAAATGTGACGATAGCCTGGCAATTCATGTGGGAATGAACCCATATCGCATGAGCCTTGAACGTTGTTTTGTCCACGCAGTGGATTAACCCCAACACCTTTTCTGCCAATATTTCCTGTGGCCATTGCAAGGTTTGCTATACCCATCACCATGGTTGAACCTTGGCTGTGCTCTGTTACACCAAGACCATAATAAATAGATCCATTAGGCGCTGAAGCAAATAGTCGAGCTGCTTTGCGGATTTCTTGTGCCGGTACGCGAGAGGAAGCCTCTAGCACTTCTGGTGAATTTTCAGGAAGTGAGATAAAAGCCTCCCACTCTTTAAATGATTTTTCTTCACACCTAGAATTAATAAAGTCACGTTTTGCTAAACCTTCAGTCACAATTACATGCGCAAGAGCGTTAATTACGGCAACGTTTGTACCTGGCATTAACTGCAAGTGATGGGCTGCAACAACACCTGGCGTACGAACGAGTGGAATCACACGTGGATCAATAACAATGAGTTTGGCACCTTTGCGAATGGCTTTCTTCATTCTAGATGAAAAGACTGGGTGAGCTGTTGTTGGATTAGCGCCAATTAACATAATGACATCGCTGTGCTCAACCGATTCAAAATCTTGAGTTCCAGCTGATGTTCCAAATGCTTGGCCAAGTCCATAGCCCGTTGGCGAGTGGCACACACGAGCGCAAGTATCAACGTTGTTATTAGCAAATGCTGCACGAACCATTTTTTGCACTACGAATACTTCTTCGTTTGTGCATCGAGAAGAAGTGATTCCACCAATTGCATTTCGGCCTGATTCAGCTTGAATTTTCTTTAAGCCATTAGCTGCAAAGGAAATCGCCTCTTCCCATGAAACTTCTTTCCATGGATCTGTGATTGTATTTCGAATCATTGGCTTTGTAATGCGATCTGAGTGTGTGGCATAGCCATAAGCAAAGCGGCCCTTAACGCAAGAGTGGCCTTCATTTGCGCCACCATCTTTGAGCGGAACCATGCGAACTAACTTGTCTCCGCGCTTCTCAGCTTTAAAGGAACAGCCAACCCCGCAGTAAGCACAGGTTGTAATGACAGAGGATGTTGGTGCACCGATGGTCAAAAGAGTCTTTTCAGTTAATGCACCAGTTGGGCAAGCCTGAACACATGCACCACAAGAGACACATTCGCTCTCAATAAATGAGGTGCCAGAGGATGAAACGCGTGCTTCAAAGCCGCGGTTCTCAATTGTTAGTGCAAAGGTTCCTTGGACTTCATCACATGCTCGAACACATCGATTACAGACAATGCACTCAGTTGAATCAAATGTGAAGTACGGGTTGGACTCATCTTTTGCTATATCTAGGTGAGTTGAAGGTGCTGCATAGCGGCTCTCAGTAATTCCAATCTTCTTTGCAACTCCATGGACTTCGCACTCATCCCCTGTGGCACACTCTGCTGGGTGATCAGAGAGATAGAGCTCCATGACACCTTTCCGAAGTCGATCTAGCTTTTCAGATTGGGTAACAACTTTCATTCCATCTGCAACCGGAGTTGTACAAGAAGAAGGTGTTCCGTTGCGTCCATCTACTTGGATTACGCACAAGCGACACGAACCAAAAGCCTTTAGACGATCAGTTGAACACAACTTTGGAATATCTATGCCCGCCATAGATGCCGCACGCATGATGGAGGTCTCTGCTGGAACCGTTATTGATCTCCCGTCAATTTCAAGGCTGACTTGTTGAGCCTTATTGCTAGCAGGCGTACCAAAGTCATGCTCGTGGATCATTGTCATCGTCGACTCACCTCTCCAGTGAAATCTTCGGGGAAGTTAATCATCGCACTTTTTACTGGCATTGGGGTTAAACCGCCCATGGCACACAGTGATCCATCGGTCATAACCTCACACAAATCCAATAGAAGCTTCTTGTTCTCATCCACCTTCACGCCTTGAATAATCAGATCGATTGTTTCAACACCCCGTGTCGAACCGATTCGACATGGTGTGCACTTGCCGCAGGACTCAAGGGCGCAAAATGCCATAGCAAAACGGGCTTGCTGTGCCAAGTCGACTGAATCATCAAAGACCACTATTCCGCCATGTCCTAGCATTCCACCGGCTGCTAACATGGATTCATAATCTAAAGAAGTTTCAAATTTATCTGTTCCAAAGTAAGCACCCAACGGTCCACCAACTTGAACAGCGCGCAGCGGTGCACCGCTCAATGTCCCACCACCATAGCCATTGACAATCTCTTCAATCGAAATACCAAAAGGCTTTTCAACAATCCCACCCCGTTTGATATTGCCAGCTAATTGGAATACCTGTGTACCCAAAGATCTACCAACACCACGTACTTTATAAGCCGGCGCACCATCTGCCAACACTGCAGGAATAGTTGAAAGCGTTAACACGTTATTGATAATTGTTGGTTTACCAAACAAACCCTCAAGGGCAGGTAGTGGTGGCTTGGCACGAACTACTCCACGCTTTCCTTCAATGCTCTCCAACATCGCTGTTTCTTCACCGCATACATAGGAACCAGCACCCACGCGAATCTTTAATTCAAAGGCATGCTTGCTTCCAAGAACTGAACTTCCTAACCAGCCGAATGCATGCGCAATATCGATAGCCTTTTGCAAAGTTTTGATTGCATATGGGTATTCAGAACGTAGGTAAACAATGCCTTCTGTGGCACCTACTGCAATTGCTGCAATAGTCATACCTTCAATGAGTGTGTAAGGATCACCTTCAATGAGCATACGGTCAGCAAAAGTTCCGCTATCGCCTTCATCTGCGTTGCAACAAATATATTTCTGATCACTGACTGCATCAGCAACAGTCTTCCACTTAATACCTGCTGGAAATCCTGCCCCACCACGACCGCGCACGCCTGATTCTTTTACTTCTTCTATAACTTCTTCTGGGCTTAGGGAAATAGCACGGCGCAAGCCCACTAATCCCCCATGTGCTTCATAGTCTGAAAGTGAAAGTGGATCAATGATTCCAACGCGTTTAAAAGTCACACGATCTTGGCTAGCTAGCCATTGAATCTTCTCGCTCTCCCCAAGAGATAATTTATGAACACCACCGTGCATGAAATCGGCAGCAATGAGTGAATCAATATCTTCAGCGTTAACTGGTCCATAGGCTACGCGGCCCTTATCTGTTTCAACTTCCACCATTGGCTCTAACCACAGTGCTCCGCGTGAACCATTACGAATAATTGTTGCGCCGCTGACTTTATTTGCAATTACTGAAGCAACTTCATCTGCACCAACAGAGATAGCTGCACTATCGCCAGGAACGTAGATTTTCATGTGCGTGCCTTTGCAATCTTTTCAACGCTGGCACGTCCAATAATTGCCCCGTTCACCATGGCGCTAGGTCCCAACGCACAATTACCGAAGCAGTAACCATCATGTACTTCTTTACCAAACTTGGCTTTAATATCTTTTTCTAATTGGCGAGATCCCACCGCTTGGCATGCCTCAGCCACACAGATAGAAATATGGTTCTCAGCTGGTGGCTGGGTAATTAGGTCGTGATAAAAAGTTAAGACACCATGGACATCAGCCCGTGACTTATTGAAGAAATTGGAAACTAATGTGACATCTTCCTTGTGCACATAACCAAACTCTTTTTGAAGAGCTTGCAAAGCCATCAGAACCGCCCCTTTTTCTTCGCGCAAGGTCGAAAGAACAGCTAGGGCTGCCTCCTGTGACCAAGTCGAATACTTCATTAGAACAATCCAACTACCTTTCCATCTACATAATCAATACGCTCTGCTGCTGGAACCTTAGGAAGACCTGGCATTGTCATGATTTCTCCACAGATCATCACGATAAATTCAGCACCTGCTGAGAGCTTTACTTCGCGCACATTAATGGTGTGACCACTTGGAGCACCGCGCAGAGCTGCATCAGTTGAGAAGGAATATTGTGTTTTTGCCACACAAATCGGGAAGTTTCCATAACCAGATGCTTCAAGCTCTTTGAGCTTTGTGTGCACCTTTGCATCAGCTGTTACCTCTTTAGCGCCATAAATCTTTGTGGCTACGGCATTGATTTTTTCCCACAATGTCGCACTATCTTCATATACAAAAGTCATGGCTTGAGGCTTTTCACATAGTTCAACAACAGCATGTGCTAAATCAGCAGCTCCCTTACCACCATCAGCCCAATGAGTTGCAAGAACAATTTTCACCCCTAGCTTTTCAACACGAGAGCGTAGTAGTTCAACTTCAGCCTTCGTATCACTCGTGAAGTTGTTGATTGAAACAACTAACGGGAGGTTATAGACCTTAGTGATGTTATTAATATGACGCTCAAGGTTCACAAGACCTGCCTCTAGTGCTGGCAAGTTCTCCTCTGTGATTGTCTTTAGGTCAGCACCGCCGTGGTATTTGATTGCACGAATCGTTGCGACTAATACACAGGCAGAAGGACGTAGTCCAGATTTGCGACATTTGATATCAATAAACTTCTCAGCTCCAAGGTCTGCACCAAAGCCAGCTTCGGTGACAACATAGTCAGCTAATTTCATGGCAGAGGTTGTAGCAACAACAGAGTTGCAACCATGAGCAATATTTGCAAACGGTCCACCGTGAATAAAAGCTGGAGTGTTTTCTAGAGTCTGTACTAAATTTGGCTGGAAAGCATCTTTCAAAATTACTGTCATTGCACCTTGCGCTTTAAGATCACTTGCAAGAACTGGCTTCTTATCTTTTGTATAACCGACAACGATTTTGCCAATTTTTTCTTTCAAATCCTCGATAGATGTTGCAAGGCAGAAGATTGCCATGATTTCTGAGGCTACAACAATGTCGAAGCCGTCACTGCGCGGGTAACCATTGCCGACGCCGCCAAGTGATGCAACGATTTCACGCAATGCTCGATCATTCATATCAACTACGCGCTTCCAAGAGATACGACGTACGTCGATATTGAGTTCATTGCCATGGTGGATATGGTTATCTAGTAGGGCTGCAAGTAAGTTGTTTGCAAGTGCTATAGCGTTGAAATCTCCAGTAAAGTGAAGATTGATATCTTCCATAGGAACAACCTGGGCATAACAGCCACCTGCTGCGCCACCCTTCATTCCAAAGACTGGACCAA
>SXYM01000003.1 GCA_005789205.1 Actinomycetota bacterium
AAAGCGGAATCACTATCTAACAAAGTAGCCGCTGAGTTAGATAGATGTTTAATGGGTGGATTAATTCCAACCGCCTTTAACTGCTCAACCTTTGTCTTAAAATCTTTGAGTTGATCAAGGTTTTGTTGTTGACCTGCTTCATCGGCTCGTGCAAAGTGCGAGAAAATTCCCACAACTTCTACATGCGAAAAATCAGCTTTGAGCAGCTCGTCCCACTCATCTAGAAAGCCCCCACGTGTCATTCCTGTATCAACTTCAATATGAACGCGTGGTTTGTTCGGTAGTTGTGAAATTTCCTTCAGGGTCCCAAGGGATGCAACTGCAACATCAATGTCATGCTTTGCAGCTGAATCAAAATCTGATCCTGGTGGAACTAACCAAGCCAAAATAGGAATGCGCACACCATGGGCACGAAGTGAGATTGCCTCTTCTAGTAATGCAACACCTAACCAGTCGGCACCACTTTTCTCGGCAGCCAATCCAATTTCAACTAACCCATGTCCATATGCATCTGCTTTAACAACTGCCAAGAGATCTACTTTGGACCTAGCTTTTAGGATTGAAATATTTGAAGCAAGAGCGAATAGGTCGATACGTGCTTCAGCGCGATGTTGCATTACGTGCGCTCAACAATCACCATGGCTGATGCGATACCGGCATCATGCGAAAGAGAAAGGTGGACATCAGCTCCATCAACTAAATCAGCTATCTCACCACGAAAGAGAAAGACTGGCTTTCCACTCTCTAAATTAATTACTTCAGCCTCATGCCAGCTCAACCCTTTGCCAGCGCTCAATGCCTTAGCAAGGGCTTCTTTTGCTGCAAAGCGTGCAGCAAGTGAATGAATTGGTTTTGTTTGTTCATGGATTGTGAATAGCTTTTCAAGTAATCCTGGAGTTCGTTCTAATGAGGATTTAAATCGCTCGACATCAACGACATCAATGCCGATTCCATCAATCATGCCTGTGAGTCTAGTGCAGTTGGCTTTTTGAGGGAACGTAGCGATCTACGGCAATGACGGCCACAAGTAAAGCGCTTCCAACAAACAGGCCCCCCAACAAATCAGTAAACCAGTGGGTATGGCGAATAAGGGAAACGATGCAAACAGTTAATGAAATCGCTATAACTCCAGCGCTTGCAAGGCGGCCTTGATATCGATCAACTTTTGCATATCTATAAATCAAATAAGCCAATATCCCCCATGATAAGACAGCATTTGATGCATGTCCGCTTGGATAAGACATTCCGCCGGCATGTAACAAATCGAACCCATCGCGCGGTTTTGTTCTTCCTAGGAATAACTTAAATGTACCTACAACTAAATTCAAAAGTATCAATGAGAGAAAAGCTAAATTGAGTGGCCTCCAGGTTTTAAACTTGTAAGCAATAAATGAAGCAGCAATGATAAGAACGGTTGCAGTCAATCCACGAAGTCCTAAATCATCTAGCCTGCGAAGTAGAAACCCAGCAAAACCTTCAAACTGTGGTTTGGGATCGCTATTAATCTTCTTGTCATATTCAACTAAAGGGCCAAAGGTGAGTACTTGCTGTGTAACTAAGAGAAAGCCAGTAAAAAGCAGTAAAGACCAGCGCAATGCACGATCCATCTGCTTTCTGCGAAGCTGAATATCTGTTAGCATCTATTCAACTGTAACTGATTTTGCCAAGTTTCTAGGTTGGTCTACATCATTGCCGCGAGCAACTGCCATTTCATAGGCAAAGACTTGTAGCGGCACTGTGGCCAAGACTGGCTGAAATAGAGCTGGGACGACTGGAATGCGAATAATGTGCTCTGCGCCTTCAACATGTGCGCCTTCCTCAGCAATAACGATAACGCGAGCACCGCGAGCTTTGACCTCTTGGATATTGCTGAGCATTTTTTCATCAAGTGCGTGTTCATGTCCTGCAGGCAAAATTGCAATCACTGGTGTTCCTTTATCAATCAGAGCAATCGGACCATGCTTGAGTTCTCCGCCGGCAAATCCTTCGGCGTGAATGTAAGCAAGCTCTTTGAGTTTCAACGCACCTTCAAGTGCAACTGGGTATCCAATATTTCTACCCAAGAACAAAACAATATTGTTTTCAGCAAAGCTGCGAGTGAGTGCACGCAATGGCTCTACAGTCTCAAGAATCTGCTCAATCTTTCCAGGAAGTTCTAAAAGCTCTTTATACAAACTCTCTACTTCAGCATCTTTTAGCGCACCATTTACTTGCGCGAGGTGAAGTCCAATCAAGTAAACCGCCACCATCTGCGTCAGCAAAGCCTTAGTGGAAGCAACTGCGATTTCAGGACCTGCGTGCGTATAGAGAACCGCGTCAGATTCACGTGGAATTGTTGAAGAGTTTGTATTACAGATTGCTAATACTCGACCACCAGCAGCTTTTGCATGGCGAACAGCCATCAAAGTATCCATCGTTTCACCTGATTGTGAAATTGCGATGACTAATGTTCCTGCATCAATAATCGGATCGCGGTATCTAAATTCACTGGCAATCTCAACATCTACTGGAATCTTTGCCCACTTTTCAATTGCATACTTTGCAACTAGACCTGCGTGATATGCCGTGCCACAGGCAATAACTGTAATTTTCTTTAGCGCTCGGATCTCATCAGCGCTCATGCGCAGCTCATCTAGAACTATCTGCTTGTTATCGCTCAAACGGCCAATCAAAGTATCTGCAACTGCCTTTGGTTGTTCAAAGATTTCCTTGAGCATGAAGTGCGTGAAACCACCCTTTTGCGCCGCACTTGCATCCCACGTTATTTGATACTCCTGAGGTTTTACTGCTTTGCCCTCTAAATCAGTAATTTTCACCGACGTTGGAGTCATTGTGACTATTTCATCTTGGCCCAGCTCAATTGCGCGCTTGGTGTAATCGATAAAGGCTGCAACATCAGAGGCCATGAAGTTCTCGCCATCTCCTAACCCAACAACTAAAGGTGAGTTTCTGCGAACACCGACAACTACCTCTGGTGAATCTCCATGAATTGCAAGAAGGGTGAATGATCCTCGCAAGGCTTTAACTGCTTCACGCATTGCAGCAGATAAATCTCCATTGTGTTTTTTGCGCAGGTCACTGAGAAGGTGTGCAACTGATTCAGTATCAGTTTCTGAAGAAAACTTATGTCCGCGTGCCTCTAACTCTTTTCGAAGTTCTGAATAGTTTTCAATAATTCCATTATGGATAACGGCTAACTTGCCTTCGTTATCAACATGAGGATGGGCATTGCCATCAGTTGGTCCGCCGTGTGTTGCCCAGCGTGTATGACCAATTCCAGAATGAACTACTGGAAGAGAAGCGTCTAAAGATCCTTCAAGGTTTGAGAGCTTTCCAGCTTTCTTTTCAATAAAGAGTTTGCCCGGTGTTCCAAGTGCAATTCCTGCTGAGTCATAGCCGCGGTATTCAAGGCGGCGTAAACCTTCGATTAGAGGCGTTGCTGCAGATTGTGGCCCGCTGTAACCCACAATTCCGCACATAGATTCTTACCCCAGTTCGCTTTTCACAATATCTGCAAGTTCTCTTGCAACGTCTTGGGCAAGGCTATCACTGGCTGCTTCCACCATGACTCTTACCAATGGCTCTGTGCCAGATGCTCGCAATAACACACGACCACTATCAGCCAATCGTGCTTCAGCCGATTTAACTGCAGCTGCAATAACAGAAGAATCTGCCAACTTGTCTTTCTTAACATCTTTAACGTTGATCAATACTTGCGGAAAGCGCACCATAGTTGCTGCTAGCTCCTGCAGAGTTTTACCCATGCGAACTACCTCTTGCAACAGCTGTAGAGCAGTCAAAATTCCATCTCCAGTATTTGCAAGTTCACGCATAATGACATGGCCTGACTGTTCCCCGCCCAATGAATAATCATTGGTAATCATGTTTTCAAGAACATAGCGATCTCCAACCGGAGTTGTAACAACTTCAATTCCAGCATCTTTCATCGCATGCATGAAACCAAGATTGCTCATAACTGTGCCAACAACTGTGTTGCCCTTTAACTTGCCACGAGCCTTGAAGCCACGAGCCAACAAAGTCAGAATATGATCGCCATCAATTTCATTTCCAGCTGCATCAATTGCCAAGCAACGATCAGCATCACCATCATGGGCGATACCAACATCGGCACCTTCTTTAAGGACTGCAGCACGAAGTTGATGAAGGTGGGTGGAACCACAATCATCGTTAATGTTCCAACCATCTGGCTGATTAAAGATGGCAACCACTTCGGCGCCTGCTCTGCGATATGCCTCAGGTGCAACATAGGATGCCGCACCATTGGCGCAATCGACAACAATCTTCAATCCCTTAAGGGGTGCTTCAACAGATGAGAGTAAATGCTTGAGATATCGCTCAGTAGCACTGTGATCATTGATTGCCCGGCCCACATTTTTACCAGTTGGGCGTTCCCAATTTTCACCCATACGCGCTTCAATACGAGCTTCAATAGCATCATCTAACTTGCCACCACCGCGAGCAAATAACTTAATACCATTATCTGGCATTGGATTATGTGATGCGCTAATCATCACACCAAGATCTGCTTTTGATTCAGCAACCAGATGTGCAATTGCAGGAGTGGGTAGTACTCCAACGCGATAAACATTGATTCCAGCACTAGTTAAACCAGCAACAACAGCTGCTTCTAAGAACTCCCCTGAAGCGCGTGAATCTTGACCCACAATTGCCGTTGGGCGATGGTCCTTATTTGATGAGCTTTCTACCAATATATGTGCGGCTGCAACAGAGACATCTAAGGCTAGTTCTGCAGTTAAATCACGATTGGCTACGCCACGAATTCCATCAGTACCAAAGAGCGCCATTGGAACTCCTTTGCTAGAAAAAGTGAATTAACGCTTGCTGTATTGAGAACGCTTACGTGCCTTCTTCAGGCCGTACTTTTTACGCTCGATAACACGTGCATCACGTGAAAGGAATCCAGCTTTCTTAAGTGCTGGACGGTTTGCTTCTTCATCGATCTGGTTAAGTGAACGTGCAACACCTAGACGTAGTGCACCAGCTTGACCAGAAACTCCGCCACCATTGATACGGGCGAAGACATCGTATGAATTCTCTGCACCAACAGTGCGGAATGGTTCTGAAACTAGTTGTTGGTGAACCTTATTTGGGAAATAGTTTTCAAGAGTCTTTCCATTAACAACCCACTTGCCGCTTCCTGGAACTAAGCGAACACGTGCAACGGCCTCTTTACGACGACCTGTTCCGCGACCTGGAGCCTTGATAGCTGGGCGGTTAGTTGCTGGTGCTGGAGTTGAAGAGGAGTATGAAGTAGGAACTTCGGCCTCATCGAGATCGAAATCTGTTGTGTTCTCTGACATTGTCATCCCTTACTTCACGATTTGTGAAACTTGATCGAATACATATGGTGTTGGTGCTTGTGCTGCATGAGGGTGATTTGGTCCTGCATAAACCTTTAGCTTTGAAGCGATTTCCTTACCAAGACGGTTCTTCGGAATCATTCCCTTAATCGCTTTTTCAACTGCGCGAGTTGGGTGCTTCTCAAGAAGTTCGCCGTACACAGTTGAAGTTAAACCGCCTGGGAAACCTGAGTGATGGTGAGCCCACTTTTGCGCTGACTTGTTACCAGAGAGAGCAATCTTTTCTGCATTGATAACGATGACGAAGTCACCCATGTCCATGTGTGGTGCAAATGTTGGCTTGTGCTTTCCACGAAGAAGAACGGCAGCATGTGTTGCAAGACGGCCCAAGACCACATCTTGTGCATCGATGATGTGCCACTTACGGACTGCATCACCAGCTTTTGGACTGTATGTACGCACGCTATTGCCTACCTTCTCATTCGTTGATTACTGCCAAGCCCGTTTAAGGGCAGAGGATTAGGGTACCCGTGCAGCGCGAATGGGTCAAAATGGCCTCATTCTGAGTACTCCACCTGGCGCAAAGTCAGGCCGCGGGATGGAAAAACAAGGGAGTCTGAGATCCGCTCTTTATTCTCCAAAGTCGCTTGAATCCAATCAGGCCCAAATCGCCCTTCGGCAACACAAACAGCTGCTCCCACAAGATTTCTAACCATGGAATAACAAAATGAATCAGCAGCTAATTCGGCAACCAATATTCCTTCACTATTTCGAACCCAATCAAAGTGCACAAGATTTCTAATGGTTGTGCTGCCTTCACGGAATTTGCAGTAAGCCGCAAAATCATGTTCTCCCACCAATAGAGCACTGGCTGCATTGAGTAGATCAACATCAAGTGTGCGATACCAGGGCGTGATATCAAAGCGATTAATGGGTGGAACAGCTTTATTGCCATCCATTATCTTGTATGTGTAATACCTGCGAACTGCAGAAAAGCGGGCATGAAAAGCCCTAGTCATCACTGCCACATTATTAATGCGAATATCTTCATCCAGCATGCGATTTAACTTAAAAGCTAAGTCATCAAGGCTTGTGGATTCTGCGACATCAACATGGATTACTTGACCAGTTGCATGTACTCCAGCATCGGTTCTACCAGCCACAATAGTTTCAATGGGGCTTTGCAAAATAATTGAAAGTGCGTTCTCGAACTCTTCTTGTACTGTGCGGCGATCAGGTTGTTTAGCCCAGCCCGAATAATTAGTGCCGTCGTAAGATAAATCAATCCTTAAACGAAGAAACCCACTCTCTGGGTAGAGAGTGGGTTCCGTCATGAGAATCTATTTCTAAGGTTTTAGACTTAGTTATCTTTCTCAGTTAATACTTCAATTACTGCCATAGGTGCGTTGTCACCCTTGCGAGGACCGACCTTAGTAATGCGTGTGTATCCACCATTACGTGCAGCAAAGCGTGGGCCGATTACAGTGAAAAGAGTGTGTACAACGCTCTTATTTGAAATCTGTGCCATAACTTGGCGACGCGCAGGAAGATCACCCTTCTTAGCGAAAGTTATTAACTTTTCAGCTAATGGGCGCAGGCGTTTAGCCTTTGCCTCGGTTGTTGTGATTTTGCCATGCTCGAACAACTGCTCTGCAAGAGTGCGTAGGAGTAAGCGTTCATGTGATGGGCCTGAACCCAAACGAGGACCTTTACTTGGTTTTGGCATTTCTTTTTCTCCTAGGCCTGATCTGCATCGACGAAATCATCGTCAACTGTTGCGTTGTAGTTTTGGTGCTTCGTTGGATCGAATCCAGCTGGGCTGTCCTTAAGAGACATTCCCATTGAGACAAGCTTTGCCTTGACTTCATCGATAGATTTTGAACCAAAGTTACGGATATCAAGTAGATCAGCCTCTGAACGACCAACTAACTCACCAACTGTGTGAATGCCTTCGCGCTTCAAGCAGTTGTATGAACGAACTGTTAAATCAAGATCTTCGATTGGAAGAGCAAGATCGGCAGCAAGTGCGGCATCCATAACAGATGGCCCCATCTCAATGCCTTCAGCTTCAAGGTTAAGTTCGCGTGCTAGACCAAATAGTTCAACCAATGTGCGACCAGCTGATGCAACTGCATCGCGTGGCTTCATTGATGACTTAGTTTCTACATCTACAACAAGGCGATCGAAGTCTGTGCGCTGTTCAACGCGAGTTGCTTCTACCTTGTATGTAACCTTCAAAACTGGTGAATAGATTGAGTCAACTGGGATGCGACCGATTTCAGCTCCAGCTTGCTTGTTCTGGACTGCAGTTACATATCCACGACCACGCTCAACAGTAAGTTCGATCTCAAGAGAGCCTTTACCGTTTAGTGCTGCTAAGTGAAGTGATGGGTTGTGAACTTCAACGCCAGAAGGAACAGCAATATCTGCACCAGTTACTGAACCAGCACCTGACTTACGGATGTAAACAACGGCTGGATCATCGCTATCTGATGAAAATACCAAGTTCTTGATATTCAAAACGATATCGGTGAGATCTTCTTTTACGCCTTCAAGAGTAGTGAACTCATGAAGTGCACCGGCAACGCGGATGCTTGTAACTGCTGCACCTGGAATAGATGAAAGCAATGTACGGCGCATGCTGTTGCCTAGTGTGTAACCGAAGCCTGGCTCCAGCGGTTCAATGATGAACCGTGAGCGATTCTCGGAAATTACTTCTTCACTGAGGGTGGGACGTTGTGCAATTAGCACTGCTGCTCCTCTTCATTCGGGGAAATCCTCTATTTGATTTCCACTTTGGTCGTACTGGTACTGCGTGCATGCCCTTTGCTTGGTAGCTCTGGGCTTTTAAAAATTACTTAGAATAAAGTTCAACGATGAGCTGCTCTTGAACCTGGGTATCGATGACGGCACGTGCAGGAACTGAGTGAATGATGATTCTCATCTGAGAACCAACAACCTCCATCCATGCAGGAACTGCCTTCTCACCAAGTTCAGCGCTAGCCACGATGAATGGTGTGAGATCCAATGACTTTGGAAGAACATCAATGATGTCCATCGCAGAGACACGGAATGAAGGAATGTTTACCTTCTTACCATTAACTAAGAAGTGACCGTGACGTACTAGCTGACGTGCCATGTCGCGGCTCTTTGCAAAGCCTGCACGGAATACAACGTTATCTAGTCGAGTTTCAAGAATGACAAGAAGGTTTTCACCAGTCTTGCCCTGCTTGCGGTTAGCTTCTTCGTAATAACCACGGAACTGCTTTTCTAGAACACCGTAAATACGTGCGCACTTTTGCTTTTCGCGCATCTGCATGAGGTATTCAGACTCTTTTGCACGGCCACGGCCATGCTGTCCTGGTGGATATGGACGTGATTCGATAGGACACTTAGGTCCATCGCACTTTGCGCCCTTAAGGAAGAGCTTTACTTTTTCGCGACGGCAACGCTTGCAGTCTGCTCCGGTATAACGAGCCATTTATTCTCTTCCTTCCTTAAACTCGACGTGGTTTACATGGACGGCAACCGTTGTGTGGAGCAGGTGTTACATCAGAGATGGCACCAACTTCTAAACCAGCTGCTTGCAATGAACGGATTGCAGTTTCGCGTCCGGAACCAGGTCCCTTAACGAAGACATCTACCTTCTTCAAGCCATGCTCCTGTGCGCGACGAGCTGCGGCTTCTGCTGCAAGCTGTGCTGCGAAAGGAGTTGACTTACGTGAGCCCTTATAACCAACCTGGCCAGATGATGACCAAGAGATAACAGCGCCTGTTGGATCAGTAATTGAAATGATTGTGTTATTGAAAGTGCTCTTAATGAACGCTTTACCAACAGCAACATTCTTCTTTTCCTTCTTACGAATTTTAACTTTGCCCTTAGTTGCTGGGGCAGTCTTAGTTTTAGCTGCGGCCATTACTTAGTCACCTTCTTCTTACCTGCAATTGCCTTACGAGGACCCTTACGTGTACGCGCATTTGTATGTGTGCGCTGACCACGAACAGGAAGTCCCTTACGGTGACGAATGCCTTGGTAGCTCTGGATTTCAACCTTGCGACGAATGTCGCCAGAAATTTCACGACGAAGATCACCTTCGATTTTGAAGTTTGCTTCGATGTATTCACGCAGCTTTGCTAGATCTGCTTCTTGCAGGTCCTTCACGCGAATGTCTGGGCTAATCCCAGTTGCTGATAATGTTTTTTGAGAACGGGTAAGACCCATTCCAAAAATATAAGTGAGCGCGACTTCCAAGCGCTTTTCGCGCGGGAGATCGACACCGACAAGACGTGCCATGTATCTACCTATCTATATCTGGAGGTCCTCCGCAATACTGTTCTCTGGCCTACCAGTCCAAAGGTCTTTTAGTTTCCTAAAAGTCGTATCACGAGTTTGTTAGTACTTATTTATCCTTGACGTTGCTTGTGGCGAAGGTTTTCACAAATGACCATGACGCGACCCTTGCGGCGAATGACTTTGCACTTATCGCAAATCTTCTTAACGCTTGGATTAACCTTCATGTCGCTGTACTCCTTCGTTACTTGTAACGATAAATAATTCGACCTTTTGTAAGGTCATACGGACTCATTTCCACGATCACACGATCGGCAGGAAGAATGCGAATGTAGTTCTTTCGCATCTTGCCGCTTATGTGAGCAAGGACTTTATGTCCATTTGTTAGCTCCACGCGAAACATTGCATTAGGTAAAGCTTCAGCAACAGTGCCTTCCATTTCGATAGCACCATCTTTACTAGCCAAGCTTTAACCACATTTCTGTTTTGAGCGTGAAACAAGCGAAGTCGTAGTTTAGAGGGCAGGCTCAGATAAGGGAAATCGGCCTACTTGAATTACAAAGGTGTAACTCAGGCCACATCTACTCTTTTTTCACGCTGAAAAGCGAGCTACCCAAAAGCACCGCGAGGCCAATAAAGACCGCCCCTGCCCCAGAAGCTGCCGCTGCAATGCCGGCTGCTGCCGGCACTAAAAACTGTCCTATTCGATTTCCCATCAATCGGGCAGAGACGGCTAATGCTCGTTCTTCACTTTGAGTCTTTTGAGAAACTAATGACATCGTTAAAGGTTGTCCAATTCCAAGTGAGAAGCCTGCAACAAAAACAATTAAACCAAGTGTGAGTGGGGTGCGTGCAAAAGCCATTGCAGCACATGAAATAACTGAGATCACTGTGCTCCACCAGAGCAGCTGGAATGTTGTGAATCGCTCACTCAGTCTTCCAAGAAAAAGCCTTGAAAGCATCGTCGTACCTGCACGGATTGCAAGAATGGCACCCACTGCATAAGGCGAGAAGTTATTTTCGGTACCAAATAGTGGTAAGAAAACAACTAAAACATCGGCAGCCGATGAGATTGCAAGAGAGATATAAATTGCTGCAAGGATTCCTGGACGCCTTACCAAGTTAAAGGCAGTTCGATATGTTCCTTCAGAGTTTTGCTCTGCAACAACTGTTGGCCGCTCATTTCTCCATTTAATGACTGGAAAGAGTGCAAAAATTGTTAACACAACTCCAAGTAGGAAAGCATTAGATGTCGATTTGGGAAGATTTCCATTTGATCCTGCAACAACTGCCGCAACTATCGGGCCAAGCATGTGTCCGACAGATGCACTGAAAGTATAGAAACCAAAGTATTTGTCATAGCTCTGACGTGGTGCACGAAGTGCAACCATGGACTGCCCACCCACCATACACGCTAAGTGTGCAGTGCCAGCACAAGCTGCAGCAATTGATAGCATAAGAATTGAATTAGCAACCATAAGTCCTGCAGAAGTTACCGACATCGCTAACGTTCCATAGATTATGAATTTGGCTTCACCCATTCGCCCAACCCACTTACCAAATTGAAGTGCGAGCAAAACTGGGAAAAGAGCATAAACCGATGCAATCAAACCAATTTGTGCTGCATTGGCATCAAGCTCTAGCGCTCGATAAGTAATCATCGGGCGCAAGACATAGATAGTTGCTTGGGTGAGGGTGGATGAAATAAGTAAAGGCTTAGCCCAGGGCAAGAGCTTGTCTGAACTCATTTACTTTTTAACTGCAAATTTTTTCTTAAAGTTCCACACCAATGGCCCAATAATCACCAGCAATAAAATGCCGTAGATGATCTTGGGGAA
This sequence comes from Actinomycetota bacterium, assembly GCA_005789205.1. Lineage (GTDB taxonomy): Bacteria > Actinomycetota > Actinomycetes > Nanopelagicales > Nanopelagicaceae > Planktophila. Next base: position 11,472 of record SXYM01000003.1, read on the forward strand.
TCCACCCGCAATCAAGATGTTCCAATCCCCTTGGCTAATCTGTAGTGCACGCTTGAATTGCAGTTCAGCTAGCGGCCCAAGGATCACACCGATAATTAGTGGCGTAACTGGCACGCCAAATCTGCGGAACAAATAGCCAATCAATCCCACAGCTAATGCCACTTGCAGATCAAAAGTGGAGTTATTAAGGGCATAGGCACCTAGTAAGGCAAAGGTTGTAATTCCTGCATACAAGTAATGTGTTGGGATTTTAAGTAAAAGCACCCAAAAGCGAATCAAAGGCAGGTTAAGTACTAATAGCAAAGCGTTTCCGATAAATAGTGAGGCAATTAATCCCCAGACAATTTCCGGATTAGTCTGGAAAAGCATGGGTCCTGGTTGAATATTAAAAGACTGGAATGCAACTAAAACAACGGCTGCAGTTGCAGATGTTGGTAAACCTAGCGCCAGCATTGGAACTAACACGCCTGCAGCATTTGCATTATTTGCAGCCTCTGGACCTGCAACGCCTTCAATTGCACCTTTACCGAACTCATCTTTATTTTTAGACAAAGATTTTTCAACACCATAACTTAAAAATGTTGGTACTTCAGAGCCACCCGCTGGAATAACTCCCAGTGGGAAACCAATTGCAGTTCCACGTAGCCATGGTTTCCATGAGCGACGGAAATCTTCAGGCGTCATCCAGGCTTTGCCTTTCATTTCAAGGACTTCAGTGCGTACCAAAGTGTGACGGCTTGCAAGATAGAGCGCTTCACCTAATGCAAAAATTGCCACAATAACCGTAACTGTTTCAATTCCATCAATGGCATTCATATTGCCAAAAGTTAATCGCAGCGCACCTGATTGAAGATCAGCACCGATGAGTCCGATAACCAATCCCACTGAAAGTGCGACTAAACCACGAATTCTTGATGAACCCAGCAGTGTTCCAACAGTTGCAAAAGCCAAAATAATTAGCGATAAATAACCTGCGGGTTGAATAGTCAGTGCAACGTCGGCCATCCAAGGAGCGCCAAAAGCCAATAACAAGGTGGCAATTGTTCCAGCTACGAATGAACCAATAGCAGCAGTTGCTAGTGCAGCACCAGCACGGCCAGCTTTGGCCATTTTGTTGCCTTCAAGGGCCGTAATGACCGAGCCGCTTTCACCTGGAGTATTGAGCAAAATAGATGTGGTTGATCCGCCATACATAGCTCCATAGAAAATGGCAGCAAACATAATGAGTGCAGAAGTTGGATTAACCGTTAAGCAAACAGGAAGTAGTAATCCAATCGCAAGAGCGGGCCCAATTCCAGGTAATACTCCAACGAGTGTTCCAAGGAATGTTCCGAGGAGTCCAAACATTAAATTCGTAGGGGTGAATGCGGTTTGGAAACCATCCATCAACATTGCAAAGCTATTACCCATTTTCAAACACTCCTTCAAAGAAGCCCGAAGGTAGATTGATATTAAGGCCCTTTGTAAATGAGAAATAAACTATTAATGCAAAAGCCAAACTAATGCCTAAATCTTTGAGGTATCTTCTTGAGCCGAATCCATATGAGACTCCAAAGAAACAGACTGTGGCTGCAATTACATAGCCAGCAATCTCAAGCAAAATCACATGCAGGGCTATAGCGGTCGCAATTATTGCCATCGTTTTAAAGTTGGCTCCAAGAAATGGATCACCTGGCTGATTGCCTTCAGGTGTTCCAAGGCGGCCGCGCAAAACTTGCATAATCAATCCGATTCCAACTAATGAAGTGAAAGTGGCAACCATGTATGGAAAAGTTTGAGGGCTAACAATTGATGAACCCTGCGGGACATCCATCCGTGATGTGTCCCAAGCAACAAATATCCCAAGCAGGAAGAGAGAGCTGGCAAATACCAGCTCCCCCTTTGCCTGCTTAGAGATCTTTGGAATCAATTAGATTCCAAGGCCCTTCATAACTGTATTGATTTCAGGGATGTGCTTTTCAAGGAATGACTTGAAAGCAGCTCCTGCTACGAACTCGTTGTCCCACTTGTTCTTTGTCAGTTCAGCTTTCCATGCTGGTGAAATGTGCATGATGTCGATTACCTTGATGTAGTTGAGGTAATCAGCCTTTGAAAGATCAGCTGGGGCCATGATTCCACGCCAGTTTCCGTATACAAGGTCATAACCCTGTGAAACAAAAGTCTTAGCTTTGATACCAGAGATTGGCTTAGCTGATGAAACTCCAAGATAGCGCATCTTTCCTGATGTTACGTAAGGTGCGAAATCAAGTGCACCAGAAATACCAACCTGTGTTGCATTACTGAGGAGTGAAGTGATTACCTCTGGTCCACCTGAGTAAACAACATAGTTCAACTTAGTTGGATCCACGCCAGCCTTTTGAGCAAGAAGACCAATAGTTTGGTGATCTACTCCGCCCTTGTTACCACCTGCGATAGCAACCACATTTGGCTTTGCAACAAGGTCATCCATTAATTGCTTCAATGTGCGGTACTTAGAGGAAGCTGGAACAACGATTCCTTCATACTCGCGCAAGATCTTTGCAATTGGAGTTGAAGCTAGAAGATTAAGTGTTGACTTGTTTGAATAAAGTCCACCAGTCATTGCAATACCAGTAACCATTGCAGCTTCTGGCTTGCCCTTGATTTCTTGGAATGCAGCAAGACCAACAGCTCCACCAGCACCTGGCTTATAAACAGATGTAGTAGCTGTTAGGAGACCTTCTGCTTTTAGAGAGTTTGTAATTGCATCTGCTGTCAGTGAATATCCACCTGGGTTAGCAGGGATAGTCCAGTCAATAGCCTTGAGTGGCTTGACATCTGCATACCACCATTTGTTCTCACCCTTGTATGAACCAGTTGGAACAACCATACAAGTTAGATCTGATCCATCAACTCCACGACCTGGAGCTTTTTTGCCAGTAGATGCTTTAGTGCAGTCATCACCGATTGTTGCTTTATTAGCCGGCTTAACTGCAGCATTTGCTGGAAACGCCGTTCCGGCTAAAACAGCAACTGCAGTTGCCGCAACAGCGAAACGAATAAAAGAATTCTTTCTCATCGATGAGATCTCCATAATTTCTACCTCCGAGGGTGAAGGTTGGATAGAAAGTAGTATGAATCCGCACCATTGTTAAGCGTTTGTATGTAACAAAACGATTAATTATTTACATGAGCAGGCTAGATATCTCAATTCCTAGGTGTTCTAGGTCACTTTGACCACCATCAATGGCTGTGAGCACAAAGGGCTTTCCATCAGGGCAGATGACATAAGAATGTTCGAAGTGAGCACCTCTAGATAAATCAGTAGAGACCACTGTCCAATCATCTTTTAATACTTTAGTTCGAGCCGATCCGCGGGTAATCATTGGTTCAATTGCAAGAGCTAAACCAGCAACTATCTCTGGTCCTTGTCCTGCGCGACCAAAATTTAACACGTGTGGTTCCTGGTGCATTTCAGTACCAATTCCGTGCCCACCATATTCTTGCAAGATTCCATATTTACCTTGTGAATTAACGTATTGCTCAATTGCATAACCAATATCAGAGAGCTTTGCTCCTTGTTTTCCTGCAGCAATTCCCCGCCACATTGATGCTTCACATACATCCATCAACTTTTGATCCTCTGGATTTACTGACCCAACACCAATTGAAATCGCCGCATCTCCATGCCAGCCTTCAATAATTGCTCCGCAATCAATAGAAACAACATCACCATCTTGAATAATTCTTGAACCTGGAATTCCGTGAACAATCTCTTCATTTACTGACACGCAGATTGTGGCTGGGAAACCGTGGTAGCCCAAGAAGTTTGATGTGCCGCCACCGCGTTTAATATTTGCGGCAGCAATTGCATCTAGCGCATCTGTTGTCATGCCTGGCTTAATTGATTCGCGCAGGAGTTCTAAAGTTTGGCCAACAAGTAATCCAGCACGGCGCATGAGCTTTAACTGCTCAATATTTTTGATCTGAATTGCCATGTTTACTAGTTTATTCTGAAACGCGGCTTAGCGCCGAAATTGCATTTGCTGTTATGTCTTCGACGCTTCCGAGTGCACCAACAGTTATAAGTAGGCCCTCATTGCGATAGAAAGAAACGATTGGTGCAGTTTGTTCTTGGTAAACCTCTAATCGACGGGCAATAACTTCAGCCTTGTCATCTTCACGTTGGTAAACATCTCCACCGCATTGTGGACATTTGTCGTGCCCAACTGATGGCTGTCCACACTCTTTGCATGTGCGACGTGAAGATAATCTGGCAACAATCTCTTCATTAGCTAATGAAAATTCTAGAACTGCATGCAGGGGTGTCTTCTTCTCGGCCAAGATTGCGCGCAAGACTTCTGCTTGTGCAACATTTCGAGGGAATCCATCTAGTAAGAATCCATTAGCCACATCATCATGAGTGAGGCGATCTTTAACCATTTCATTTGTAACTGAATCTGGTACTAACTCGCCATTGTCCATGAAGCCTTTAGCTTGAAGACCTAGAGGTGTTCCTGCTTTTAAATTGGCGCGGAAAATATCACCAGTAGAAATATGTGGAATTAAATAATGCGCTGCAAGGAATTGTGCTTGTGTTCCTTTTCCAGCGCCTGGTGGACCTACCAGGATAAGACGCATTACTTAAGGAATCCCTCATATGAACGCTGCTGCAACTGTGACTCGATCTGCTTAGCAGTATCAAGACCAACACCCACAACGATCAAAATTGCTGTTCCACCGAATGGGAAGTTCTGTGTTGCACCAAAGAGAATCAAGGCACCGATTGGAATAACGGCAACGAGAGCTAGATACAAAGAACCTGGGGCTGTAATGCGTGAGAGAACATACTGTAGATATTCAGAAGTTGGCCGGCCTGCACGAATACCAGGGATAAATCCGCCGTACTTCTTCATGTTGTCTGCAACCTCATCTGGGTTAAATGTGATTGCAACATAGAAGTATGTAAAGAAAATAATGAGTGCTGCATATGTTGCAACATAAATTGGGTGATCTCCTGTAACAAAGTTACGGCTTATCCATACTGCCCATGCTGCCTGGCTATTTGTGAAGTTCACAATGAGCGAAGGAATATAGAGAAGTGATGAAGCGAAAATTACTGGAATAACACCAGCCTGGTTAACCTTGATTGGTATGTATGTGCTTGTTCCACCGTATGCCTGGCGTCCAACCATGCGCTTGGCATATTGGACTGGAATACGCCGCTGAGCTTGCTCAACGAACACCACCGCTGCAACAACCATGACACCAACAACCATTACGAAGATGAAGGCAAACAAACCCTTTTGTAATCTTATTGACCACAGCTGGCTTGGGAATGAGGCAGCAATTGATGTGAAGATCAAGATTGACATACCGTTACCAACGCCGCGATCAGTGATTAATTCACCCAACCACATGATTACAGATGTTCCTGCAGTCATAACGAAGATCATGGTGACAATACGTTGCCATGAAGTATCAGGAATAATTGGTAGGTCGCAACCTGCAAGTAGACGTCCTGGTGTACGAGCAACTGCGATCAATCCTGTTGACTGCAAGATTGCAAGACCGATTGTTAAATAACGTGTGTACTGAGTCAGCTTTGCAGTTCCTGACTGTCCTTCTTGCTTAAGTGCTTCAAAGCGAGGAATAACAACAGTTAAAAGCTGAACAATAATTGAGCTGGTGATGTAAGGCATGATGCCAAGTGCGAATACAGAAAGCTGAATCAGCGCACCACCGCTAAATAGGTTGATAAGACCAAAGAGTCCACCAGTTTCAACAGTCTTCAAACATTCTTGGACGTTTGTATATGAAACACCTGGTGTTGGAACTACTGAACCAAAACGGAACAGCGCCATAATAGAAAGAGTGAAGAAGATCTTCTTACGTAGATCTGGTGTCCTGAAGGCCATAGCAAATGCTGAAAGCATTGATCTTCTCCTCTTCCCTTATAAATCTTTGGTCGAACTAGTAATTAAAGAACGTTTGTCTTTCCGCCAGCAGCAGTGATCTTGTCGACTGCTGATGATGAAAATGCATGTGCAGTTACAGTCACCTTGACATCGATTTCGCCATTGCCGAGAACCTTGACTGGAAGGCTGTCGCGAACTGCGCCTTTAGCGATCAAGTCTGCCACTGTTACGTCTCCACCCTTAGGGAAAAGCGCGTTAATAGTTGAAACATTGACTGCCTGGTATTCGATGCGAGCTGGGTTCTTGAAACCACGTAGCTTTGGCAAACGCATTACGAGAGGTAGCTGACCACCTTCGAAACCTGCGCGAACTGTGTTACGAGCACGAGTTCCCTTGCCACCACGACCGGCCGTCTTACCCTTTGATGCTTCACCGCGACCCTTACGAATCTTAGCTTTCTTAGCACCAGGGGCTGGACGTAGATGATGAAGTTTTAGCGTCATCTTTATTCAACCTCCTCAACTGTAATCATGTGACGAACAGCGTGAACCATTCCTCGAATTTCTGGACGATCTTCTTTAACAACAACATCGTTGATTCGCTTTAGGCCCAATGAACGAAGTGTGTCGCGAAGCTCTGGCTTATTGCCGACCTTCGAACGAATCTGAGTTACTTTTAAGCGAGGCATTATGCACCTACCGTTGTCTGTAATGCGCGGATAATTGCTGCAGGTGCAACATCTTCTAGTGGACGACCACGACGCACAGCAATTTGTGCTGGGCTTTCAAGCATCTTCAATGCAGCAACGGTTGCGTGAACCATGTTGATTGCATTGTTAGATCCTAGAGACTTGGTCAATACATCTGTGATGCCTGCGCACTCAAGTACTGCACGCACTGGGCCACCGGCAATAACTCCGGTACCTGGGCTAGCTGGGCGAAGTAGAACTGCGCCAGCTGCTGTTTCACCTTGTACTGGGTGAGGAACAGTTCCTTGAACGCGTGGAACAGTAAAGAAAGACTTCTTTGCCTCTTCTACTGCCTTAGCAATCGCCGCTGGAACTTCCTTAGACTTTCCGTAACCAATACCGACCTGACCATTGCCGTCACCAACAACAACTAGAGCAGTAAATGAGAAACGACGTCCACCCTTAACAACTTTAGATACGCGGTTGATGAACACAACGCGCTCCATGAATGGGTTCTTTTCTTTTTCGCGATCATCGCGGCGTTCGCGGCGTTCACCGCGACCTTTGCCTGAATTACCACGCTCGTTGCCTGCTGCTGCAGGAGCTTGAGTAGTTGTCTCAGCCATTAGAACTCCAATCCATTCTCGCGCGCACCTTCAGCAACTGCTGCAATGCGACCGTGATACTTATTACCAGCACGGTCAAAGACGACAGTTGAAACGCCAGCATCTTTTGCACGTGATGCGATTAACGCACCAATAGCCTTTGCCTTTGCACTCTTGTCGGCCTTATCTGTACGGAAATTTGCTTCCATTGTTGAAGCGTAGGCAATTGTCTTACCTAGTTCATCGTTAATAACCTGCACGAACAAGTGACGTGATGATCGTGAAACGACTAAGCGTGGACGTTGCGCTGTTCCAGAAACCTTCTTGCGAACACGGAAAGCACGACGGGCACGGGCATTTGTAGCCGAACCTTTGCGGACCTTTACACCAATAGCCATTACTTCTTACCCGTCTTTCCTTGCTTGCGGCGAACGATTTCCCCGGCCAGACGTAAGCCCTTACCTTTATAAGGATCAGCCTTACGAAGCTTCTTAACCTTGGCAGCAACTTCGCCAACCAACTGCTTATCAATTCCGGAGATATGGAACTTTGTTGGTGACTCAACCTTGAAGGTAATTCCTTCAGGTGCTGGGAAATCGATGTTGTGGCTGTAACCAAGTTGGAACTCTAAGTTCTTACCCTTTTCAGCAACGCGGTAACCAACACCAACGATTTCGATTGTAAGTGTGTATCCATTTGTTACGCCTTCAACCATATTCGCAACAAGTGTGCGAGAGAGGCCGTGAAGAGAACGTGTTGCGCGCTCTTCGTTTGGACGTGCAACTGTGATTACACCTTCTGCTTGTGAAACTTGAATTGGCTCAGCAACGTTAAGTGCAAGTGAACCCTTAGGTCCTTTAACTGCAACGTTCTGTCCAGCGATTGTTACTTCAACGCCGCTTGGGACGGTGATAGACATGCGACCAATACGTGACATTTATCGATCACCATACATAGGCGAGAACTTCTCCGCCTACGCCCTGCTTATTGGCTTGCTTATCAGTAAGCAATCCAGATGAAGTTGAGATGATTGCAACGCCAAGTCCACCAAGTACTTTTGGTAGAGCTGTTGACTTTGCGTAAACACGAAGTCCTGGCTTGCTTACTCGACGCAAACCTGCGATTGAACGCTCACGGTTTGCACCAAACTTAAGTTCTAGAATGAGGTTTTTACCCACTCCATTTTCTGCATCTTCAATGCGATATGAAGCGATGTAACCCTCAGCTTGAAGGATCGCTGCAATTCTCGCCTTAACCGATGATGACGGCATTGACACCGAATCATGGTAGGCAGAGTTC
>SXYM01000061.1 GCA_005789205.1 Actinomycetota bacterium
TTCACAGATCCAGCTCCAACGAATGGTGATAAATAATGGAATTCAGTTCACCAGTTCTTAACTACACACTTCTCTCACCTATGCTTATTTTGCTAGGTGGGGCAATCATTGGCGTGCTGGTTGAAGCCTTTATGTCTAAGGGGCTACGCCCAATTGCACAATTGTCGGTGACTTTAGGCTCCTTAGTTTTGGCACTGGTGCAAGTCTGGCGAATTCGTAACGAAAAATCACTCTCTGCAGCAATGGGCTCTGTGGTCATAGATGGTCCTGCGATTTTGCTGCAGGCTTCAATTCTTATTATTTCTCTCATCTCTGTTTTGCTAATCGCAGATGCTCAGCAATTCACAGCATTGGCTGCATCACTTCCGGGTTCAGAAGAAGAGCGGCATGCGCTTCAAAGTGGTAATCAAGTAACTGAGGTCTATCCACTTACCCTCTTTGCTGTGGCGGGAATGATGTTATTCCCGGTTTCAAGTGATCTCATCACATTGTTTGTGGCACTCGAAGTGCTTTCATTGCCTCTGTATTTAATGGCAGGCCTTTCTCGCCGCCGCCGATTAGCATCACAGGAAGCAGCACTGAAGTATTTCCTACTTGGTGCTTTTTCATCAGCATTCTTCTTATTTGGCGCAGCTTTCCTCTATGGATACTCATCATCAATTACCTTTACCGGAATTCGCAGCGCGGTTGTCGGAGGGGGCGGAAACGATGTCTTCCTACTCATTGGAATCGCATTTCTATCTATTGGTCTGCTCTTTAAAGTCGGTGCAGTTCCATTTCATGCCTGGTCACCCGATGTTTACCAAGGCGCACCAACACCAGTAACTGCATTTATGGCAGCTGCAACAAAGGTTGCAGCCTTTGGCGCAATGCTTCGCATTTACTACACCGTCTTTGCAAATGCCCAATGGTCATGGTCACCAATGCTGACAATCATCGCGATTATCACCATGGTCTTTGGTTCACTAGTTGCCATCGCACAGCGCGATGTGAAGCGCATGTTGGCTTACTCTTCTATTGCCCATGCCGGCTTCTTGCTAACTGGCATCATTGCCTTGAATAAGGCTGGCCTTGAGGCAACATTGTTCTATCTCTTTGCCTATGGAATTACAACTGTTGGCGCATTTGCCATCGTGACTTTGGTTCGCGACTCTGCAGGTGAAGTAACAGATCTCAACCGTTGGAAAGGTTTAGGAAAGCGCTCTCCTTGGGTTGCAATAGCTTTTGCTACATTCTTGCTCTCCTTTGCTGGAATTCCTCTTACTAGCGGATTTATTGGAAAGTTCTCAATCTTCTCTGCAGCATATGAAAGTGGCGCAACAAGTGTTGTTATCGCTGGTGTCCTCTCTAGTGCTGTTGCAGCTTTCTTCTATATCCGCGTTATTGTTTTGATGTTCTTCACTGATCCAGTCGAAGATGGAACTAGTGTTGAAATCCCATCATCACTTACTTCAATTACGGTTATTTTCTCGATGATTGTGACAATTGCCTTGGGCGTTTTCCCAGCGCCAATTCTTGACTTCATCTCAAACCTCGCAAGCTTCATTCGCTAATGTCATCATTTGGCATTCCCAACATCGCTCCAGAGTTGGAAACAACTCTCATTCGACAGATGGCCGAAGTTGAGAGCCTGCTTCTGAGTCATACGCGTAGTGAGTATCCATTTGTTGATGAGACTGCACACCACCTTGTTGCAGCTGGTGGCAAGCGTTTGCGCCCTCTTCTCACCTTGTTAACCGCCCAGTTTGGTGACTCAACCCGCCAGGGAGTTATTGCTGCAGCAGTTGCCTGCGAAATTACACACCTTGCAACCCTTTATCACGATGATGTTATGGATCAAGCACCACTTCGTCGCGGCGTGGAAAGTGCCAATATGCGGTGGGGAAATACGATTGCGATTTTGACTGGAGATTTTCTCTTTGCAAAGTCCTCTGATTTATTAGCCGATCTAGGCCCAGAAGCAGTGCGCTTACAAGCCCGCACATTCGAGCGCTTAGTTATTGGCCAGATTATGGAAACCCAGGGACCAAACCCAGGACAAGATCCACTTGAGCATTACTTAAAAGTTGTGGCAGATAAGACTGGCTCACTCATTTCAGCTTCAGCTAGATATGGCGGAATGATTTCCGGAGCACCTGGAGAAATCACAGAGACAGTAACAAAATTTGGAGAAAAGATTGGAGTTGTATTCCAGTTAGCTGATGATGTTATCGATATTGCTAGTGAATCAAATCAATCAGGTAAGACGCCAGGCACAGACCTACGAGAAGGCGTTCCAACACTTGTGACTCTCAATGTTATGAAATCAACTGATTCATCTGATCGTGAATTGCAGCAGCTTTTATCTGCCCCTATTGAAGATGAAGAGACTGTGCAGCAGGTGCTGAGCTCACTGCGCAGCCACAAAGCCTTAGGTGAATCACGTGCACAGTTGTTTCAGATTGCAAAAGAAGCTAGAACTGCCCTAGGCCCATTACCTGTGTGTGATGCAACAGGTGCACTGATGTCACTGTGTGACGCCGTTATCGACCGTTCTGCTTGATCGCACTAAATCTGTTCCTAAAGTAATCAGCGCAATCCAGATAATCAGAAATCCTGCCCAACGCGCAGGTGGCATATCTTCATGAAGCACCCACACACCAATAGAGAACTGCAGAGTTGGTGTGATGTATTGCAAAAGTCCAATAGTTGATAACGGTAGGCGAGTAGTTGAACCGTTAAAGAGAAGCAGCGGAATAGCAGTCACAGCACCAGCACTAATAAGCAGAATTGTCAGGCCCAGGCTGCTACCAAACTGTCCTGTGCCCTGATTGCCTAAGTAGATGAGGTATGCAGCATAAGGAATAAATGAAATGCCAGTTTCAATCGCAAGTCCTTCAAGTGCTCCTAGACCTAACTGCTTCTTGATAAGTCCATAACTACCCCATGAAATTGCTAGCGCAAGTGCAATCCACGGCAAGCGGCCGTAGTCGATAGTGAGAACTAAAACGCCAAGGGATGCAATACCAACTGCTACCCATTGCAATCGGCGCATCTTCTCTTTTAACAACAAAACACCAAAAGCAATAATGATCAGCGGGTTGATGTAATAGCCAAGGGATGCCTCAACTACGTGGCCATTATTAGTTGCCCAGATATAGACAAGCCAGTTAACAGAGATTAGAAGTGAGGCAGCAAATAGCTTGAGTGCTACTTGGGGGCGCTTGAGAGTTGTGAGAGTAGATTTAAGTGCCTTTGTTGTGCCCAAGATGATGATGCAGAAAACCAAAGTCCACACTGCGCGGTGGGAGACAATCTCTAGCGCATCGGCTGGTTCAAGCAGCGGCCAATACAAGGGAAATAAACCCCAGAGCCCGTATGCACTAAAGCCAAAAACTAGGCCTAACTTATTTTTACTCAATTATCTAAAGTTCGTAAATTGAACAGCGAAATCCCAGCCACCATCTTTGATCATGGCCATAGTTGCTTGAAGATCATCACGACTCTTTGAAGTTACGCGCAATTCATCACCTTGAATCTGAGTTTTGACTGACTTTGGGCCTTCATCACGAACAAGCTTTGCAATCTTTTTGGCGTTCTCTGTTGAGATGCCTTCTTTTAAGGGCGCAGCGATTTTGTAGATTTTGCCGCTCAGTTGTGGGGCTCCTGCATCTAGGTGTTTGAGTGAAACTCCACGCTTAATCATCTTGTCTTTGACAACATCGAGTGCTGCTTTTGCGCGCTCTTCAGTGTCGGCTTCAATTAAAATCTTTTCACCCTCTAGTTCAATTTTTGAACCAGTGTTTTTGAAATCAAAGCGAGTATCAATCTCACGGATGGCCTGATTAATAGCGTTATCAAGCTCCATACGGTCGATCTTGGAGGTTACGTCAAAGCTTGCATCTGATGCCATGGTGAGAACTCCTTCGCTGGCCTAAAAGCGCGGTTTGTGTGCCTATGAGGCTAAGGTATCCTTTCTCTTCGCACTATCCATAATTGCCGCAGTACTTGTTCGACCTTGGCGGGTTGCCCGAGCGGCCAATGGGAGGGGACTGTAAATCCCCCGGCTCTGCCTTCGAAGGTTCAAATCCTTCACCCGCCACCAGTAAGAGCTCACGCAAATGAGCGCAGTTGTTTAGCCCTACTTCGCGGCAGATCTTGCGCGTGCAGCGCGTGATAAAAATAGGGCAAAGACAAGGGCTAACACGATTCCAGTGTTAACGCCCATCTCCATTAAAGAGCGATTGAAATTCTCTGTTGTCTTTTCTTTCTCCATAGTAAGTGAAGCTCCGACTGTGAGGATATGTCGGACTGCTGCGATGACTCCAATAATCAAAAAGTTGTCTAGCTGAAAAATTCCGTCAGTAAATCTCACGATGACTGTGCGCATGATCTCTAGAATGATGACAACAAACAAGATGTCATTAATTGCTTGAATCATTCCTAATGGGAAAAA
>SXYM01000062.1 GCA_005789205.1 Actinomycetota bacterium
AATAAGGCTGAGCAGGCAATAGCTATGACTGCCCCTGTGATTACTGCGAAAAGATCCGACAAGCTCACTGAGGATCAATGGTTTGTCTCATTTGTGATGCCAGCAGGAAGCACGCTTGCCGATATGCCTCTCCCAATTAATTCTAAGGTTGTCTTGCGCGAACTTGCTGCAGAGATATGTGTTGCTGCTTCATTTCGTGGCAAAGCAACTACTGCCTTATCTGCGCAGAAAATCGCTGAACTTCGTGCTGCTGCCGAAAAGCAAAACGTGGCACTTTCTGCGGAGACTAGAGTCGCTCGCTTTGATCCACCCTTTAAACCTAGTTTCCTGCAGTACAACGAGATCGTAATTCCAACTATTTAAGCGTTACCAGCAAAATTCTTTAATGAATCTCCACTAAGTCTAAACACCGTCCACTCATCCATCGCTACTGCGCCTATGGATTTATAGAGTTCAATTGATGATTCGTTCCAATCTAGAACCCACCATTGGAATCTTTCATAGCCGCGTTCAATACAAATCTTTGCAAGTGTCTTTAGGAATCCCATTCCAAAACCTTTACCACGATGAGCAGGATCAACATAGAGATCTTCTAAATACAGACCTGGTTTTCCTAGCCATGTTGAGTAATTCAAGAACCAAATTGCAATACCAATTACTTCACCATCTACTTCGGCAACATGGCAGTAAGCACTTGGCTTGTTACCAAAGATAGTTTCTTCAATTTGTTGCAACGTTGCCTTAGCCTCCAGTGGGGCTTTTTCATACTCAGCTAAATCTTTAATGAGTTGCAAAATGCGTGGAGCATCTTGCATAGTAGCAACGCGGATCATGCAGGCAGTCTATATCGCTTGCGGGGGATGGCTTCTATAAGTAAATCTGCCTGCAGAGTTTTTAGTGCTTTCTCTACTTGTGACTCATCTGGCCAGAGTTTTTTGATTGCGCTCTCAGTTAACGATTCATTTTCACGCAGAGCTTGAACGATTGTGCCGCGGCACTTTCTATCGGTGCCATGCCAATCTTGTGATTTGCCCACTAGATCAGTTTTTGGATAACCATTTTTGCGCCATTTACATTGGCCAATTACTGGGCACTGCTCACAGATTGGGTTTTTGGATGTGCACACAAGTGCACCTAGTTCCATCGTTGCTGCAGCCCATATGTGAGCATTCTTTGGAGGTTGCAGAGCAAGGCGCGAAGCTTTTTCTCTAGTTGTTGTCCCAGGCTTTGGATATTCATTTCCATCAATAATGCGGGTTAATAACCGTCTGATATTCACATCCATCACAAGAGTTTGCTTTCCAAAAGCAAAAGCACCAATTGCTGCGGCGGTGTATTCACCGATGCCGGGAAGTGTCTGAAGAATGGCAGGATCTTCTGGGACTTGGTTATTGAAATCTTCGGCAATGATTTGTGCTGCAGCATATAGTCGAAGAGCGCGACGTGGATAACCAAGACGTCCCCATGCTGTAATAACTTCGGCCGGTGATGCTTTTGCTAAATCTTTAGGTGTTGGCCAGCGCTTCATCCATTCATCCCATTTAGGAAGAACGCGATTGACTGGAGTTTGTTGCAACATATATTCACTTACCATCACACCCCAAGGCGTGGTGTTTCGCCAGGGCAGATCGCGTTTGTTTTTCTTAAACCAAGAAACTATCGGTTTTTCTAACTGGTTCATTCGCCAGTGATTTTTACCCGTTTAAGTGCTTGATCAAGACGTGAAACTTCAACAATTTCCATACCTACAATCTTTGTCTCTGATCCAGTTGGAACGAGCGCGCGCTTGAAACCTAAACGAAATGCTTCCTGCAGACGGCGATCAACACCGCTCACCTTACGGATCTCACCGGCTAAACCAACTTCACCGATTGCAACTAAATCAGAGGGAAGGGCTAAGCCTTTGGCTGCAGATGCAACAGCTAAAGCCAACGCTAAATCAGCGGCCGGCTCTGACATTTTCATGCCACCCACTGTTGCTGCATAAACATCGCGGCCACCCACTCGAACTCCTGCGCGAAGTTCTAGAACAGCTAAAGTCATTGATGTGCGGGCAGAATCAAGGCCAGAGACAACACGACGTGCATTACCAAAATCATTCTCACGTCCCTGACTTACCAACGCTTGAATCTCAGCAAGTAATGGGCGGCGACCTTCAAGAGTTACAGTTACACAGGTTCCAGGCACTGGCTCTGCATGGCGTGATGTGAAAAGCCCAGTTGGGTCAAGCACAGATTCAATTCCTGAATCACTTAAATCAAAACATCCCACTTCATCAGATGCACCAAAACGGTTTTTGATTGCACGGATGAGACGAAGGCGTGAGTGACGCTCTCCTTCAAACTGCAAAACAACATCAACAATATGCTCAAGAAGTCTAGGACCTGCAATAGAGCCATCTTTAGTCACATGACCAACTAGAAGCAAAGTGATGTCGCGATCTTTACAGATTCGAATAAGTGCTCCTGCTACTTCGCGTACTTGTGTCACACCACCAGGTGAACCATCTGCAGTACTGCTACCAATAGTTTGTACTGAGTCAATAATGAGTAACTGTGGCTTAACTGCGTCAATGTGAGCAATGACTGCGCCAAGATCTGTCTCTGATGCTAGAAATAACTGTGGATCAATTGCCTTAATGCGCTCTGCGCGTAAGCGAACTTGTGATGCTGATTCTTCGCCGCTGACATAGAGGGCAGGAATTCCTTTAGCTGCAGTTTGCGCAGCAACAGAGAGAAGTAGCGTTGATTTACCAACTCCAGGTTCACCGGCTAATAAGATTGCAGCACCTGGAACTAATCCGCCACCAAGTACGCGATCGAGCTCTGATACACCCGTAGGACGTGCATGTGCTGCAGATAGATCAACATCTCCAATAGGAGTTGCTTTACTTGTGACGTTTCCAGGAACAAGTGAGAGTTTCTTAGGTGCAGCTAACTCTTCAACAGAGCCCCATGCTTGGCATTCTCCGCAGCGGCCAACCCATTTTTGCGAGCTCCAACCGCATTCACTGCAGCGGAATGGATCTCTCTCAACTTTGGCCATGGGTAGAGCCTAGAACGAAGGACTGACTATTTCTTCTGGGCAGCAAGTGTTGCTGGATGTTGGATAACAAAGAGGGGAAGTGAACGGGACTGAGCATCCTTAATACCTGCAATACGGATGTCACACAGGCGTGCCAGCTCGGCATAGGCCTGCTCACCCATAAGTTTTTGGAGTTCATACTTATTGGAGATATACACCGGCTCGGTTCCTATGTGTGCATCGGGATTGCTTGTGCAGTACCAATCGAAATCTTCTCCGCCATCTCCCCATGCAAGGCGCTCGTATTCACCGATAACGGTAATTGAATATTCGCGCTCGCCAACTTGGCGAGTTTCATAACTACGACGCAATGGCAACTGCCAGCAAACATCTGGCTTGGTATCTACAAAGTGTTTCTTTTCCTTGATTGCTAAGTGGTGCAATACGCAACCAAAGGAACCATTGAAGCCTTCTGCTTCATAACCTTTACGGTTTAAGAAAATACATCCATCTTCAACGCTACGAGTTTTTCGATCTCCATCTTCATCTTTTTCAGAAATACGTAAAGCTCCACCTGGCTTCTTAGGTCGAGCCTCTGAATAGAATTGCCACATGTCTGGAGTTAAGTAAGCAGCAGCTTTTTCTGTGCGCTTTTCATCATCTTCATCTGTATACATCGCCCCTTCAGTGCAGCAACCACCAAATGGTTGGCTCTTAAATACTCCTTGACAACCATCGCCATAAATACAGGTCCAATATGAGGTCAACCATGTGAGGTCGCACTTGAAGATTTCTTCTTCGTCATTGGGGTCGCTAAATTCAACCCAATCACGCGCAAACCCAGGTTTTAATTCAGACATAGTCGCAGAGCCTACAGGCATAAAGGTAGGCTTGTTACATGAATCAAGTTGGAGTAATCGGGGCAGGAGTAATGGGCGAAGCCCTTATCGCTGCGCTGATTTCTTATGGCACTGCGCCAGGTTCCATCACTATCTCTGAAAAGCGAAAAGACCGTGCCGATGAACTACGCACGCGCTATGGAATCAAGGTTGAAGATGTTGCAACTAATGTTTCAAAAGCTGATGCGCTCCTTCTTGTTGTTAAGCCACAAGATATGGCTACAGTCCTTGATGAAATCAAGGGATCAATCAACAAATCAGCAGTAGTCATAACATTTGCAGCATGCAAGAAGATCTCATTCATCGAACAGGGACTTGGAACGGGTAATCCAGTTGTTCGCGTAATGCCAAATACTCCAACTTTGGTTGGAGCTGGAATGGCTGCAATCTCACTTGGAGCAGGCGTAAGTGCAGATCAATCTAAATTTGTCTCAGGTTTTCTAGCTGCAACTGGCAAAGTAATTGAAGTCAGCGAAGATCTTCAAAATGCAGTAACTGCAACAAGTGGCTCAGGTCCTACCTATTTCTTTAGATTCGTTGAGGCGATGGTTGATGGCGCAAAAGCCCTTGGTTTATCCCAGGCTGATGCAACAACTCTTACAGTCCAAACAATTGTTGGCGCAGCAAAACTGCTTGATGAATCAGGAAAGAGTGCAACAACCTTGCGCGAAAATGTCACA
>SXYM01000063.1 GCA_005789205.1 Actinomycetota bacterium
CAACACCGCAGTAAAGACTGTGCCCACTAACTTTTTTGCAGGCTTTGCAAAGGTTACTGAGCGTGAGTTCTATGAAGTTGAAGATCCACAAGATCGCACAGTGCCGAACGTTAAGTTTTAATGAACTTTAGATCCCAACAGGCGGCTAATCGCCGCAAGACATTCGGGCTGCTCATAGGTATGGGTGTACTGGTCTGGCTTGTGGCGCTGGCTGCTTTTACTTACTTTGGTCAATCAACTACAGCAATTGTTCCACTTGCAGTTGGCATTGCCTTAGTTTCAGTGTGGGGTTCTTACTACGGTTCAGACAAATTAGTTTTAACAATGACTGGTGCAAAGTTAATTCAAGAATCAGATAACCCAAAGCTATTTGGTTTAATTCAAGAAGTGACTATTGCTAGCGGTCTACCTATGCCAAAGGTGGCAATTGTTATTGATAACGCTCCAAATGCCTTTGCTACTGGGCGAAACCAAGATCATGCACTGATTGCCTTCACAACAGGCATTTTAGATGTCATGGATCGCGATCAACTGCAAGGCGTTATTGCTCATGAGTTAGCCCACGTTGCTAACCGTGACACATTAGTATCAGCCGTTGCAGCAACTACTGCAGGTGCTATTGCAATCTTGAGTGACATGTTGATGCGCATGATGTGGTTTGGTGGCGGCAGAGATCGCGACCGCAGTGGTGGCAATCCAATACTTTTAGTTTTCTCACTTCTCATTCTCATCTTGGCACCAATTGCTGCCGTGCTTTTAAAATCTGCTATTTCACGCAAACGTGAATCACTTGCTGATGCAACTGCCGTTGCTTTCACACGAAACCCAGCGGGCCTTCGCAGTGCACTTGAAGTATTAGAGCGCGATTCAACGGTTGTGCACCAGAAATCAAACTCCATTGCACATATCTGGATCGAATCACCATTAGATGCAAAAGCTGTTTCTAAGATGTTTGCAACGCACCCACCCATTGCAGAGCGCATTGCAGTACTAAAGGCTATGGAGTCTTTGAACTAGCCCTTAACTGAGCGCAAAAGAACTTGTGCCACATCTAAAACTTCCATGGATGACTCACGTGAGCTCATTCCATCGGTAGTCATAACGCGGCAGAAAGGACAGGCAACAGCTAACTCTTCAGCGCCCGTCCCGATAGCTTCATCAACGCGATTTAAGTTAATGCGCGTTCCAATTTTCTCTTCCATCCACATGCGTCCACCACCGGCACCACAACAGAACGAGCGCTCTTTATTACGAGGCATTTCAGTAATGTTGGCACCTGTTGCTTCAAGAATTTCACGTGGTGGTTGGTAAATCTCATTATGGCGACCTAGGTAGCAAGGGTCGTGATAGGTCATTGCTGTGTGGCTCATCTTGATTGGAAGCAATTTCTTCTCACGAATCAACTGATTGAGTAGCTGCGTATGGTGAACCATCTCTAACTCAAAACCACTTTGGGCATAATCGCGACCAATTGTTGTGAAGCAATGTGGGCAGGTAACAACAACTTTCTTCTTACCCTTAGGACGATCTGCAAATACCTCTTTAAAGGTTTCAATGTTTTCAGCTGCCATGATTTGATACAAGAACTCATTTCCAGCACGACGTGCTGGATCTCCTGTGCAGGTCTCTTTCTTGCCAAGGACTGCAAACTCAACGCCTGCCATGTAGAGAAGTTCTGCAACAGCCTTTGTGGTTTTTCGAGCACGCTCATCATATGCACCGGCGCAACCAACCCAGAACAGGTACTCAACTTCATCAGGCAAAACACCTGCAACTACCTTGATTGGGAAATCACATTCAGCAATCCATGCTTCACGATCATTTTTGTTAGCACCCCATGGGTTACCTGATTGTTCTAAGTTACGGAATGTTCCACCGAGCTCTGCTGGAAAATCTGACTCCACCATTACTTGATAGCGGCGCATATTAACGATGTGATCGATATGTTCGATATCTACTGGGCATTCATTGACACAAGCACCACATGATGTGCAAGACCACAAAATATCTGAAGTAATAGCAGCGTTTTCGCCCACCATTGCTTCAGTTTCTACAGTCTTAGCAAAAGCGTGATCGCGCATAGCCATGATTAAAAGCTTTGGCGATAGTGGTTTTTCAGTGTGCCAGGCTGGGCATTGTGACTGACAACGACCGCACTCAGTACATGAAGTCATATCCAACAAACCCTTCCAGGTTATGTCGGCGCGAGTGCCAAGACCAAAGACATCGTCATCTTTTGGATCTTCAAAGTTAACAACTTCACCGTGTGAGAGCATCTCAGGAAGTGGCCCTAGTGATGATTTTCCATCTGCGTTTCTGCGGTAGAAGATATTGAATGGTGCTAAGAAGCGGTGCCAAGCAATACCCATTGTTAGGTTGGATGCAATAACAATGAACCATGCCATTGAACCAATAATTTTTATTGCTGCAACTAATTGAATAGTTGAAGTGAGCTGTGCAAGGGTCCATGACTTAAACATGTCTGCAATAAACCAAGTTGTAACAAAGTGGCGGTTCCACGCGGTCTCATCAGAGAGTGCACCTTCTAATCCGCGCAAAGCGATAACGCAGAAAACAATAAGCAAGATTGTGAACTCAACATAGTAAGCCTTGAGCATTCCACTGCCGTAGAAACGCGAGCGCTTATTGCGAAGACGTGTTACTTGGCGGATTCCAATTAATGTAACAATTCCAATTCCTGTTGCCCATGCAATAAGCTCTGTGAAGTATTCATAAACCCAGAAGTGACCAATAACTGGAAGTGCAAAGTAAGGATCAATGAGTTGACCGTAGGCGGTGATGAGAGTTCCAAATAAAGCAAAAAAACCGATCATCACAAACCAGTGCGCAAAACCAACGACAGTGAAGTTAAACATCTTGGTGTGACCGAAGATTTCACGAAAGGCCATACGAAGACGGGCGCCCTTGTTGTTGCTACGTGTGGGATCTGCCGCACCCTTTTTATAGATCGCTAATAACGTGCGAACCCGAACGGTTAGAAGGACGAGGGCAAAAACAGTTATCCCGTAGGAGATGGCAGCAAGGGTCAGGTTCATGGAGGTAAGGGTAGGGAATAAAGGAGCAACCTGGCCTGTTAACTGGTGTAGCAAACCTGAGTCGCAGCGACTCAACCTTTTGGGTAGGATGGGCTCAGGTTTGAAGCAGTCCTCGACCCTAAATCAGGCTCGAGCGTGAAATAAAAGGAGCACTACTTACATGGCTAGAGCAGTTGGAATCGACCTAGGTACAACAAATTCTTGCGTATCGGTCTTGGAAGGTGGAGAACCCACCGTTATCGCCAACGCTGAAGGCGCCCGCACGACCCCGTCGATCGTCGCCTTTGCAAAAAACGGCGAAGTACTTGTTGGTGAAGTGGCTAAGCGCCAGTCAGTAACAAATGTGGATCGCACTATTCGTTCGGTTAAGCGTCACATGGGTACTAGCTGGAGCGTCGATATCGACGGAAAGAAATACACACCACAAGAAATTTCAGCACGCGTTTTGCAAAAGCTAAAGCGCGATGCAGAGTCATACCTTGGCGAAACTGTCACAGATGCAGTTATTACAGTGCCTGCATACTTCAATGACGCACAGCGCCAAGCCACAACAGAAGCTGGCGAAATCGCCGGTCTTAATGTTTTGCGTATTATCAACGAGCCAACTGCGGCAGCGCTTGCATATGGTCTCGAAAAAGGAAGCGAAGACGAAACGATTCTCGTTTTTGACTTGGGTGGTGGAACCTTCGACGTCAGCGTTCTAGAAATCGGTG
>SXYM01000064.1 GCA_005789205.1 Actinomycetota bacterium
ATACAACTCCGCGAACTAGATCATCCTTGAAACGTTCTTCAATTACTTCACCGATTGGGCGCTCCATCAAGTAATCCCAGACTTTTGGCATATTGATCTCTGCCTTTAACTCACTTCTACTCTTTAAAGGCTGCAGCATTGATGGGGCGATTTTTACTGCAAACTCGGCTATTTCATTATAGAAATCCTGCCATGCCGCCCACTCAGCACCGCTTGGATCTAACTCATTAAATGAATCTTCAGTTTTTTTATCCCACTGACGTGCCACATATAACCCAGAGTCTTTTCCGTTTCGAGAATAAGGCGTGTAACTAGAAACTGTTCTTGAAATGCACTCAAAATCTAACCCCAGGTCACTGACAATTTGATCGGGTAAAAGTGAAATCAAATAGGAGTAACGCGAGAGCATGGCGTCATATTCGGGAAATGCTCTAACACTCGTAGTTGCTCCGCCCACCTCGGCATTAGCTTCAAGAACGACTACGGACTTTCCTGCTTTGGCTAAATATGTTGCTGCCACGAGACCGTTATGGCCACCGCCTATAACTGCAACGTCATAATCTTTCACTACAAAGATTTCACAATTCGATCAACTGCTTCAGTCAAAATTGTCGGGCTTGTTGCGTAATTTAAGCGCACGAACTGTGAACTTTGTGGCCCGTACATATGTCCAGCATTAAAAGCTACTTTGCCGCGCTCCAATAATGTTTGTGCTGGGTTCTCACCTAAATTCAATGAAGTTAGATCCAGCCAAGCGACATAGCTGGACTGCGGCAAATGGGTCTTCACTGATGGCAGTTTGGCGCTAAGTAAATCGCGAACCATTATTGAATTCTCCTCAAGAGTTTTCAGAACTGAATCCAGCCAGACTCCCCCATCTTTAAAAGCGGCAGCTGATGCAAAAGCTCCAAGAATTGAGGATCGAAATTTAACTGCTAATGGCATCAACGCGAGTACTTCATCAATTTTCGCATTCTGTGAAACAATCAAAGCTGACTTAAGCCCAGCAATATTCCAACCCTTAGAGGCAGAGGTAACTGCAACACCAACTTCACGGGCAGTTTCACTGATTGCCAAGAATGGTACAAATTGATGTGATTTAAAAACTAATGGCGAGTGAATCTCATCGCTAATCACTAGGACGTTGTACTTCTTGGCCATGTTTGCGATTCGAGTGAGTTCTTCGCGTGAGTAGATGCGACCTAATGGATTATGTGGGGAGCAAAGAAGGTGAACTTTGATTCCTGAGGCATAAGCTTTTTCAACTTCGTCCAAATCCAAACTCCATGGATTTACTTCGTCACTTTGTGATTCAGAGTTCACGAAAGGAACATCGACTTTTTCTAACTTAACCTCATTGATCCAATTATAAAAATTTTGATAGACAGGTGAATTGATAAGAATGCGATCACCTTGTTTAGTGAAGACGCGCAAAACCTCAACACAGCAAACTCCAACATCTGCTGCAATTCTTACCTGCGACTTATCTATCTGCCAGCTCCAACGCTTTGCACAGAATGAAGCAAAGCCATCGGCTAACTCAGGAACTGGTCCTAGATATCCAAGGTCTGAGTGGTTCACCATCTCGATTAACACATCGCGAATTGGCTGCGCTATCGGAAAGTCCATCTCCATAACTGGAAGAGGCAGAACATCTGCTGCAAACCCTCGCCATTTTTCTGAACTGTGGGTGAGAAGTTCACTCAGCGCAGGTGCAACAACGTTGTTATCCGACATAGCGGCTAGGTTACCGTGCCTGGCTCAATTAACGAAAGAGGCTAAAACTAGGCTTCTTCTGGGCTAATGCGCCGTGTTGAATTTCGCACAACTAATGTTGTTGGAAGTACCAGTGAAGGTGGATCAATATTTGGTTTACGCAATCTCTCCATAATCGACCACGCTGCCATTTCACCCATCAATTGCACGGGTTGCTCAATTGTCGTTAACTCTGAAAACTCTGCCATATCATGACCATCAAAGCCGACAATAGAAATATCATCTGGAGATTTCAGTCCATGTCGGCGAAGTGCTTGCATCGCGCCCAAAGCCATCTCATCTGATTCACAAAAAATTGCGGTGGGTCGATTTGGTCGGGCTAATAAATCATCCATGGCGCGGGCAGCGGTATGCATTGTGAAATCGCCGTGGACTTCGCGTTGCGGTAACCATTCAAGGCCATTTTCTGCAAGTACTTGCATGAATCCTTTTCGACGATCTTGGGGAACACTAAAGTTAAATGGGTCATCAGGGCGTCCTGACATTAATCCGATTCGCTTGTGCCCTTGATTAACTAAATGTTGAGTTGCTGAACGCGCTCCAGCGATGTCATCAATTTTTACAGAAGCACATTTTTCATGCTCCATTCCTACTAGTGCAATTGGGATTCCAAGGCTGAGCATTGAATCAAACTCTTCAACTGTAGGTGGTAAGCTAATAACAATAAGTGCATCAACGCGACCCTTCAGTAGTTGATGTTGAAATAACCGTTCTCGGCCTTTCATCTGACTGAAGTTATATAGAAGAAGATCAAGTCCCGCTTCGCGCAGAGCTTGTTCGGCACCGCTAATGACTTGAGAGAAATACCAACGCGAAATATATGGTGCTACAACTCCAACGCTATTTGTTCGCCCAGATGCGGTATTTGCCTTCGAGGGTGTGAGCGGATAACTTAATTTCTCAGCAGCTGCAATAATCTTTGCACGAGTGGAATCATTAACATGATGCAGGCCTCGAAGAGCGCGTGAAACAGTCGCCGTAGAGACTCCCGCTTCCTCCGCAACTTCCTTAATGCCAGCCATCAAGTGCCCCCACATACTGTAAAAACCTGCAAATAATTCCGCAAGAGACTGCAAAATAGGGCATTAACACTGCAATTGGCAATACCTCGCACTCATTTAGGACTAAATTGACCACCATGAGTAATCAAATTGAAACCCAGATTGATGTGTCCCTGACCGAGCGAAATCGAACAACTGCATTTTTTCGTCTCATCCTTATCGCGCCAATAGCGATTTACATTTTATCTTTTGCTCCACAGCAGTTTGATTCCGGCAATATGTCATGGGTAGCAGGGTTTTTTGTTCTTCCTGTAGCTCTGTCAATTGTTTTTCGCCAGGCATATCCCTCATATTTACTGGCTTTCAATGAAGCTTTCATATCTCTTTCAACTCGAGTTGATGCTTATCTGCTCGTATTAACAGATGAATATCCTTCATTAGAAGAAAATGATGTCGTGAGTGTGACTTTCCCAGAAGTAGATCCAAAAGCTCTTAACCGTTTCTTGCCTCTTGTCAAGTGGTTCGTAGCAATTCCTCTTTACATCGTTGGTCTCATTTATGCCATCTATGCCTTCTTCCTTACACTTTTTGCTTGGGTGAGCGTTGTCCTAACAGGAAACTATCCTGAGTGGTGTGCAGAAGGCGTAGTCGGAACGATCGCTTACTGGAATCGAATTGTCGGTTATGCCCTACTAATGGTTACTGACGAATACCCAACTTTTTCCCTTTAATCTATGGCGGTCCACTCTGCGCAAAAGATGCGACGTATAGTTGCTGAAGTTGCAGAGATGGATTGTAAATTTGCGCCACTGATTGCTCGTCGCCCCCTGTGCACGATCGGCCGGAGTACTCCAACAGAGTCACATTTTGAATCCTTAGTTAGTTCAGTTATCTCCCAACAATTAGCTATAAAGGCTGCTGAGACAATTCATGG
>SXYM01000065.1 GCA_005789205.1 Actinomycetota bacterium
AGTGCAGAAGTAATCTCATCGAGCAAGAGCAGACGTGGGTTAAGTGCAAGTGAGCGGATAATTGCAACTCGCTGTTGCTGTCCTCCACTTAAACGATCTGGATATTGATCAGCTTTATCTGCTAAATCAAAGCGCTTAAGGAGAGCAAGGGCTGCAGTAGTTGCCTCATCCTTATTCTTTCCTTGCACCTTAATGGGGGCAAGTGTGATGTTTTCAAGAACTGTTTTATGTGGAAATAGATTAAAAGATTGAAAAACCATTCCCAGCTTGCGGCGAACCTCATCAACATTGATCAGTGGATCTGAAATCTCTTCCCCATCAAGAAATATCTGCCCATCATCAATTGATTCAAGCAGGTTAATGCAGCGTAGCAAGGTTGATTTGCCTGATCCTGATGCACCGATTAAGACAGTGGCAGTGTGTTCTGGAACTAAAAGTGAAAGATCATTTAGTACAAGCTCTGCACCGAAGGATTTGCGTATCTTGCTCAGTTCCAGGACGGTAGCCATTAGATAGCACCTTCTGAATTCTGTGCACTAGTGCGCTGCCTAATAGCTCGATCTGTGTAGCGGGTCATGGGGATAGTTATGAGTAAGAACAAGATTGCAGCGACTACATAAGGTGTGTAATTAAAGGTTCGAGAGGCATTAATCTGCGCTGCTCGAACAGCATCTGTCACACCCAGAATTGAAACTAAACCTGTGTCTTTAAGCAGTGAAACAAAATCATTAAGAAGTGGTGGCACAACGCGTCGGATCGCCTGTGGCAAGACCACATAACGCATAGTCTGTCCTGAAGTTAAACCTAATGAGCGCGCAGCTGCCCGCTGGCTTGGGTGAATTGAAAGAATTCCACTTCGGATAACTTCGGCAACATAGGCAGAATATGTGAGAACCACTGCAACGGTGCCCAAGAAAATAACATTGCTTGAAATTCCCTTTAACTGAAGTGCTGGAACACCAAAACCCACCAACAAGATAATTAAGATAAGCGGTGCCCCGCGGAAAATATCAACGTATGCAGTTGCTAGAAATCTAAAGGGAGTTAGAGCTGGAGATTTAGTTGTGCGCAGAAGTGCAAGGCCCAGCGCAATAACGCCAATGGCTGCTCCCCCAATAAAGGTGAGCTGTAAATTGATCCAGAGGCCCTTAACAACTGTTGGAAAAACCTCTTTGCCGTATTCAATGTCAAAAAAAGTAGTCTTAACCGTTTGCCAACCTGGGCTGGTAACTAGAATGACTAGAAGAGTTCCTAATACAAAAATAGAAGAAGCCGCAGCAATACTTGCTTGCTTGCGGCTTATTGAACGCCTAGAACTTCGGCGTTGAATCTCACGTGAGCTTGGCGACCACGCAGAGTTTTGCGTCTCTGACATGGTCGCCAAACTACCGTGTTTACTTCTTAGTTTCTATTAAGGCTTGAGTGCAGGAGCACCAGCATCGGTTGCTAGCCACTTATCTGTAATCGCTGCCAATGTGCCATCAGCAGTGATTGCATCAACTGCGCCAGAAACGCAAGAAGTTAATGCACTGCCCTTGGTTAGCAAGAGACCGAACTGATCTCCTGAACCAGTTGATGGAAGCTGACCAACGATAAGGCCGTTAGGTACCTCAACTCCTGAGAGGTAGAAAGCTGTTGGTAGATCTACTACCAAACCATCAATCTGCTTGTTCTTAAGTGCTGAAACACCTGCTGCATTGTCATTAAACACCTGTGGTGTTGAACCTATCTGGTTTTCAATTGCATCAAGTGATGTAGTTCCAACAGCTGCTCCAAGCTTTGCTCCCTTAAGTTCTGCAAGAGTTGTCTTTCCTTCAATCTTGCTGCCCTTGAATGAGACGATTGCTTGAGGGGCTGTGTAGTAAGGAGATGAGAAATCAACGGCTGTCTTACGCTCTTCTGTGATTGAGAACTGCTGCAAGTTAAAGTCAAAGTTCTTCTCTCCTGGTGTCACAGCTGAATCAAATGTTGTGCGAACCCACACGACATCTGCTGCATCAAAACCAAGTTGCTTTGCAACTGCGTATGCAACTGCGCCTTCAAAACCATTTCCAGTCTCTGGCGCATCATCGATGATCCATGGGTAGTAGGCAGGCTCGCCTGTTGCAATTGTTAGCTTGCCCTCAGTAACTGTTGCAAGATCTTCCTTTGCACATGATGCTGCTTCAGAAGTAGATGAGTCTGAAGATGAGCATCCTGTGAGTGTGAGTGCTATTGCAATTACGAGAGCTGAGAAAATTCCAAAACGTTTCTTCACGATTACTCCTCAAAGTGGGTGGATACGGGAAAAGGCTAATTCACCTAGATTCAGATGTCCACATGCAGGTTATTTGCACGATTGAGCCACGCTCATACGGGCAGGCCACATCTGGCCCGTGAACTTCACGTCAATTGGGCACTACGTATTGCGCGATTACCGCCCTGGATTTACCCTTGATTATTCCAACGGAGGGCACAGACGATGAAGTACAAGTCAGTCAAAGGCTTACTCAAAGGTGATGAGTCACTTATCCCTGTAACTTTCATCGATAAGTTAGAAGATATCTTGCACGGCTTTCTTGGAATCGTACTTTTCGTTATTTCCGTATTGGCCGCCGGCTATAGCTTGCTACGTCTGATTGAAACTCGTCCCTTTTTCCCATTAGGAATGATTCAAGCAATTAATGACATCTTGTTTGTTGTCATCATTCTAGAGATCATGCGCACAGTCATCGTGAGATTTACTGACGGAATTTTTCAGCTAGACAACTTTTTGATTATTGGAGTCATCGCA
>SXYM01000066.1 GCA_005789205.1 Actinomycetota bacterium
AGCGCTCTAGGATGAAACGAAGATGTTCATCGGCAAGTTCTTCGGTTGCAAAATCTCTTAAAGTTTTCCAAGGCGCAATAATCTTTAGATCTCTGATGAGAGAGAAGCGCTTTAGCAATGAGAGCGGTGAGCGCAGCTCATTTTCGATAAATGGTTCACGCGAGACATCCCACATTTTTTCTGCTCTGCGCATCAGTTGATCCCACTGACGAGAAACAGATTCACCATAGGCTGTGCGAAGATTATTGAGCGTGTGATGCCTAGAAAGGTTAGCGAAGGTAACGTTTGTGCCATCTGCAAATCGATATTCAAAAGATGGATCCACGGTCTGTATCTCACAAAGCAGTCCTAGATGTTTACCAGTGCGCGCAAAGAAATCTTTATATACGGCCGGCAAAGTTAAAAGAGATGGCCCTGTGTCAAAGGCAACTTTGCCAATCCATTCGGTGTGAAGTTTTCCGCCCACACGATCTGATGCTTCATAGAGGCTGACTTCATGACCGGCTTTAGCTAAGCGCGCAGCTGACATCATGCCGCCCATGCCAGCACCAATGACAACTATCTTCATAGCGTGCGGCCTTTCCATTGCACTTGCCCACGCATTAGCCAGGAGTAAATGATGAGGTAAATAAGAAGAGCAGAAGAAATGGGATGCAAAAGCGCATCCAGAGGATTTCTGCCAGTTTTCATTGAACTCATTACACGGGTAAGAGTAACCGCGGCATAGGCATACCAGGCCACATATGAACCTGTGATACCGGCGATAAGTGGAGCGATTCCAGTAAGAAAGAGAAATGTAATTGCAAGTGCAGAACCAAAAACAGAACCGAAAGCTGCATGAAGAGATTTACCATAACCGGCTTGAATTTCGCCCCACGATGAGTACATTCGAGTGGATGCAATTTCTGCCCCGTTTGCCACACAACCATATAATCCTTGTTTAACAAGGATCCTTGCTAACTCCACATCATCTAAAACCTTGTTGCGAACGCACTCATAACCACCAACTTGAGCAAGAGCTTCGCGTCTAACAATAAAGAACTGACCGTTGGCCACAGCCATCGAAGAGATAGAGGCCTTTTCAGCAATTCGCAAAATAACTGTGGACATCCACGACCATTGAAGAAGTGGCTGAATTAGCCGTTCAGACCAAGAATATGACAGCTGCTTTGGATACGGGGAGAGAAAATCTAACTGTGTGTTCTTAAGCAATGTTACTGCACGGTTTATAGCATCAGGAACTAATCGCACATCAGCATCAACGGATATGATGATTTCACCACTAGATCTTTCAAAGAGTTGTTGCAACGCCCACGTCTTACCAATCCACCCCTGTTCCAGCGTGGATCCATTCAGTATGTGAAAGTTAGATAGACCAGCTGTGTGTTGTTGCAAGAGAGCAAGAGTCTCATCCTCAGAATTATCATCTAGAAGTAGAAACTCAACTTGAGCCAGGTTCATTTGAGCGCGAAGTGTGTTAATAAGTTCTGCAACATTCGTTGCCTCATTGCGAAGGGGTACAACTACCGAGATTGATTCTTGAATTTGAGTGGTCTTGCTTGGGTTATGAATAGTAAGGAAGTTGATGAAGGAGATGAAGAGAATAAAACTGGAAGGAATGATTAAGAGGTAATCCATGGACTCTAAGGGCGTCCTAACCAGCGGTTAAAGAAATAAGGGGCAAGGACGATGCCAAAGATACCACCGGCAAAGAGGGCAACACCTGGACGGCCAAAGAAGAATAAGTTGCCGATTATTCCTGAGAACAATGTCCATAAAAGGAACATGTCAGTTGTGCGGAATGAGGCGCCACCCTTTCGCTTTTCACGAGGGGTAATAACATGCAGAACGCCAATTAAGAACATTCCACTGAGTAACCAACCGAAAGTATTTGACAAAGGAATTTCAGGTTGGAAAGGAACGTGTGCGCCGGTAACAACCCATGTCCAATTACCTTGCGCCACCATTAATGGATCTAAAAACAAGTCCCAAGCAGCAAGTGCAACTCCGCCATAGAGAAATACCCAATTGCCTGCGATACGCCGGGCTGCTGTTAAAACTGGGTGGGCCATCATTATCCAAGCAAATGGCACAACGAGTGGTACTTCTAAGATCTTTAAGCCTAAGTTGCCAGAGTATGAATAGTTACCAAATGGCCACTGGGTTAAGACACCAACGTGTTCAATGGTGAGGGCAAAGATAAAGGTAAAGAAAAAATAAGTGATGGCATAGCGAGTGCCAAATGCAAGGAGTGCATGTAACAACATTGCACCAGCGCCCCAATAGACAACATTGATTGTGAGTAAACGCAAAACCTCACCATTTACTAATGGATAAAGGACTTGGAGCACAATTGCGATTCCAAAAACAGAGTTCAAAAGGCCATTGGCGCGAGGTGATAACTCCCCATGGCGGCGCCGTCTTGGATTGTAATGACGGATCGACATGGCTTAAGTCTGCCCTAAAAGCCTTGCTAACTATTAATCGAACCGCGAATATCTCTGACTGCAAAGCGTGCAAAGAGCTCTTCTGAATACCATTTATAGGTAGATGTGTCCGCAATCGCCTTTTGGTGGGCTGCACCCTTATAGGCAAAGTTCTTTACTGCATCCCCTGACTCCCACAAAGAGAAAGTGCCCTGCAAACCAATAGGGGCTTCACCAATTCCAATAGCGGAAATCAAGCCAGGTGCTGATTTCAAAGACATTGTCACAGGTGGCACAGAGCTCCAAAAGCGAATGTTCTGATGCCACTTAATACGTGCCCGTGTAATTGCAGCAACTGGGCCAGCCCAATCCTTCACTGATGCAACAAAAGGTTGCTGCTTTGCCCATTTTCCATGAGATGAGATCGGTTCAAGAACAGCGCGAAATTCACTGACACTATTTTTACGCCATTTCTTCACAACGAAAGATTGATCAAAGTCTTCAATATCGTGAACATACGCAATCAAACCCCACCGTAAATTATTGGCATCAGAAGGTGTGAAAGTCTCGCCCCTGCCTGTTCCAAGTGATTTAAAAAAGCCTACGTTTTTGGATGAACGAAGAAAAAATCTATCCATACTCATTGCAACAAGAGCAAACGGAATACGGCTAGGAGTGATTGTCCAGAAGTAGGCAACTATCATTTAAAACCAGCGAATCATTCCAATAATGCCTGCAGTTGCATAAAAAAACTGCAGGAAGAGAATTCCTTTGTGCTTTCCTAGATGTGCCCAGATTCCAATCAGGGCAGAGGATGTGAGAAGTAATGTGAAACCAATGAATTCAGCACCGATATTTGCAGCAACTAGAAGTGAATAGACAATTGCAGTTGCAACACCTAGCCACTCAAAGATTCTTGCCTGAGAGGCATCGCTATTTCTGTTCAATTAAATCCCACTTATTTCCATATTTGTCTTTGAAAACCACCACTTGACCATAGGCCTCTTGGCGGGGAGTTTCAATGAACTCAATGCCTTTTGATTTATAGCCCTCGTATGTTTCATTAAAGTTGGTTGTATACATAAAGAAACCCACGCGACCACCAGTTGAATTACCTATTGCTGCTACCTGCGCCTGGTTAGCAGCCTTTGCCAGCAGTATTCGAGCACCTTGTGAGCTAGGTGCAACTACCACCCAACGCTTTTCAGGTGACAGAACTGTATCTTCAATAAGTGTAAAAGCAAGATCATTAACGTAGTGAGAAATTGCTTCGTCATAGTCATCAATAACTAGTGCAACCATTCCCAAGGTGTTCATAGTTAGTCGCCAACAACCATCGGCGTGGCGGATAGACCCTCGACGGCATGAGAGAAGATGAACTCAGCATTGTCATTCATGAGAGAAGAGTACTCTCCCGCGGTTATCCAAGAAGTACCCATTTCATTGACTTAGACTTCGTTGGCTATTAGTATAAATAATTATTGAGGTAATTTGTTCAATTAGGCACAAAGGCTGGAACTTATGAATAATGCAAAGAGATTTGGTTTATTGATAACAATTTTGATTAGTACATTTACCGTCTCATTTTTTGCGGCCCCGATTGCTTCCGCTTCGGTCGAATGCCCCAACGCACTTCATACTCTTGGATGCATCGCAAGCTTTGACCCTGGTATTGGGAGTGGTGGAGGAAGGGGTTCTGGGGCAATGAGAGTTGTTTTAAACCCCTAGCACCATGAAACTCTCTCTAAAATTTTGGCGAAAACGAAACAATTCGAGGCATGAACTTTCAGTAGCTCAATTGGAACTCCTACGCAGAGAAGATGCGGAAGCACGAAGAGGTGCCATCAGCCCATTTAGTTTAAACGTCGGAACGGATCCCTCAACTAAGGCATTGGGAGTTGGATACACCACGAGTGGACCGACTCCAATTATTGGAACACCATTATCGGAAGAGAATAAAAATAATTAGTCGCCAACAACCATCGGCGTGGCACCTGTTACGCGCGCAAGCTCTTCAAAAGATGTTGGATAAACCGAATGCGGATGACCAGCTGCTGCCCATGCAACCCCATAATCATTGAGCGCTTGATCAATCAAAGTGATCTCTGGCTTGTTCACCCAACCAACAGGGGAGACGCCACCGATGGAAAAGCCTGAAGCATTTTTCACAAAGTCAGCATCTGCGCGGTGAAGTTTTTCAACACCTAAGTTCTTAGCCACCAGTTCTGTGTCAACGCGATGACGCCCACTAGTTATAACTAGAAGTGGATTGCCGTTAGGGAGTTTAAAAACAATAGAGGATGCAACTTGTCCTACTTCAATGCCTAGGGCATTGGCAGCATCGAGTGCTGTGCGAGCGGAGTCAGAGAGAATTGTTACTTCACCAGAACAACCCAACTCTTTGAGTAGAGCGCTAACACGGATAACTGAAGGGTTATTTAGAACTTCTTCCACTATCTATGCAACACGGCTTTCAAGCTTTAGCGCTGACATAAAGGCATCTACTACTTCTTGCTTGCTCCAAGGCTTTGGAGCTTGTGTAATAAAGAAGTCTTTAAGTGCGATTTCAGCTAGTTCATCGATATCGCCTTCAACAAATCCAAGGGATGAAAGCACAGGGAATTGAAGCTCTGCAAGAATCTTTCTCACAGCGTTGACGCAGCGCGATCCATCCTTAGTGCCATCTTGTGGCACACCCATCGCATCTGCAACGCGCTCCATCTTTTGCGGCACAATCTTTGCTTCGCGGGTCAATGTTTCAACTAGAACTAAACCAATTGTTAGACCGTGTGGAACATGCTTTAAGCCACCGATTGCTTGGCCTAATGAGTGTTCTGCTGTGCAATCAGAGATATTCATTGTTAGACCAGCCATCATGCTGCCAGCTGCCATTCCAGCACGTGCAACTTTGTCATTGCCATCTTTAAAGGCTGCAACTAAGGCAGGAGTCATCATTCGCACTGCTTCATAACCAATGGCATCTCCAATTGGAGTTGAACACTTAGCGATGATTCCAGCGATTGCTTGAGCAAGAGCATCGATACCTGTGTTGGCTGTCATTGAAGGAGGCATTGAATAAGTAAGCACTGGGTCAACTAGTGCAACTTGTGCACGAAGGTTTCCATTGGCAATACCTGCTTTGCGACCAGCCTCTGGATCAGAGATAACAGAACCACCAGATACTTCAGAGCCTGTGCCAGCAGATGTTGGCAGAGCAACAAGTGGAAGTGTTGGTGCTGGATAAACAGGTGGCTTAGATTGGAATTCACGGAAAGTGCAGTTGAGTTGGGCGCAAAGACGCGCAGCCTTGGCTGTGTCGATAACTGAACCACCACCGAGTGCAACAACAACATCTGAATCTGCTGCCTTAAGTGCTGCAATTGAATCATCCACCATTTGAATTGTTGGCTCACCTGCAGGCTTTTCAAAGACTGTAACAGTGATGCCAGCAGCTGCCTTCATCTGATCAATGAGCTTAGCTGCTGCTGGATTAAACTTCTCAATATCTTTATCAACCATCAAAAAGATTTTGCTGGCACCAAGTTCTGCAACAACTGCTGGCAATGACTCTGCCACACCTTCTCCAAAGCGAACCTTGACTGGAAGATGATTATTAAAGGCGCTGATGTTGTCCACGGAGTACTCCTTGTTATGTTGGTATGGGTTTGATTCTATATCGCTGAAGGCTTTTTAGAGTTAGAAGAATTAAGAACATATCGCTGCCAAGGCAGACTAAAAGGGCAAATTCAGTTACCGTAGCCAGCTTATGAGCACTGATTTATTAGCCATTGCATCGCGTGCGCGCGTAGGGCTACTGGCCACCTTTTTCTTTATGGGTGTTGTTTCCATGGCCTGGGTTGCTCGCATTCCTGAGATCCGTGATGCCAACGGTTTAAATAACGGTCAGTTGGGCTTAATCCTCATTTCAAGCACAGCGGGTGCAATTCTTGGTGCACAGCTTGCTGGGCGCTTAGTTCATACCTTTGGCACTCAAGCCATTATTCGAGTAGCCATCTTCATCATGCCTTTGGGATTGATACTCATGGGCTTGTCATCTTCACCGATTACTTTAATTTTCGGCTTATTCATTATGGGTCTTGGATATTCCAGTATGGATATTGCATCTAACACCCAAGCCGTTGTCATTGAAAAGCTCTTAGGTCGCAGAGTGATGTCTTCATTTCACGCTATGTGGTCGACAGGTGCTTTTGCAACTACGGTTTTAGGTGGATCAATTGCCAAACATGTTTCACCTCGCGATAACTTAGTTGGAGTGGGAATCGTCTGCTTCTTCTTATTTATTCCAGCTGTACGCATGCTTTTGAGTTCAGATCAAGATGAACATAGCGGCGGAGAAGAAGAGACCGATGCCAAGATCCCGCTCTTTGGAAAATCAGTTCTTCCACTGTGGGGGATGGGCATCGGTTTACTGGGCGGCCTTATTGCAGAGGGTGCTGTAAGTGATTGGGGCGCAATCTTGCTTCGCGATGACATGGGCTATGGCATAGGCGTTAACGCTTCGGCTTTTGCCGTCTTTTCATTAGCGATGATTACTTCCCGCTTTTTAGGCGATAGAGCACTTAATCACTTTGGGCCGCGAAAGACAGTGCTCTACGGCGGTTATTTAGGTGGTCTTGGTCTAGGTGCTGGCATTGCAATCGCTGTGCCACTCTCTGATTCACAGCCAATTCTGGCCTTAATTATTGTCAATATTGGTTTTGCGTGTGCTGGATTGGGTATTGGTCCAATGTTTCCTGCCTATATTTTGGCAGCCTCTGAAGTTCCTGGAATTGCATAATCTATAGCAATTGCACGCGTTGGCGTGATTGGTATTGCTGGTTATTTCATCGGACCATCTGTGACTGGCGCTTTTGCTCAATTGACTTCACTTCCAGTTGCAATGATGTATCCCGTGCTGATGTTGCTTTTGGCCGGGTATCAATCACACATCATTAAAAAGTAAAGCCCCCACAGATTTCTCCGTAGGGGCTTTACTGACTAATTGTTTATAGGTTAAAGAAGGCACCTGTGATGCTTGGACCAAAATCTGTACCAGAACCAACTAGTACAAAGATAATGAGCGCAGCTCCTGCAAGTGAGAGATCTTTAAAGAATCCAATAGTTTCATTTTGCTTTGCAGTTGCATCAGTCTCTTTCCAGAATGCGTGCATCATGAAAGCTGTTGGGATTAAGAAGAGGGCGATAAGTAATGCGCCAAGATCTGCGTATACGCCGAATGCAATGTAGAGGCCGCCAACAAGAATCATCAGACCTGAAATGATCACGCTGAGCTTTGCAGCTGGGACTTTCTTGTATTGGGCATAACCAGTCATTGCATCAAGCTTGGTGAGGTGGCTGATTCCTGAAGAGATGAAGATGCCAGCAAACAAGATGCGAGCGATTACGAGTACTACGTCCATGGTGCTCCTTAGATTGGTGAATACGAACAGGGGGCAAGATTAGTTGAACTTTCAACTACCCAGAGTCACGACACGCCTGTGCGCTTGCTATTTGTCAGTCCAGGGGTCTATTTTTCGAACATCTGTTCGAATACTCAGAAAGGCCCCTCAGCCCATGATGCAGGTCAATCCAGCCCACGATGTCACCATCGATGGTGCGACAACGCCTATCGAATTTACTTTCAAGGGCCGGCGCTTTCGCATTCATGCAGTCTTATCGCGCTGGTGTGAAGCAGGCGGTTGGTGGAATCGCATTAGCGATGGTAAGTACAGACCTGATGATCAAGCACGTGCGCTGTGGCGCGTGGAGGCAGCACCTATTGGGGCGTTAACAACATTTGAATTAGAGCGCGATGAGGTTAGCGGTCAATGGATTATCCGTAACGTATGAGCTTTATTCACTTAAACGTTGCCAGTGCTTATTCACTCAAATATGGCACAACACAGCCAGCTGATTTAGTAGAACGCGCTGCTGCCTTTGAGATGCCGGCGCTGGCGCTAACTGATCGTGATGGTTTAGCCGGTGCTATTGCCTTTGCGCAAAGCTGTGTTGATTTTGGTATCGCACCAATTATTGGAGTCAATCTGGCAGTTGATATGGGAGGTAGTAATAATCGCCTGACCCTTTTGGCACATAGTGATGGGGGATGGCGCTCGCTATGTAGGTTGCTGACATCTCTTGCAATGACAAGTGATAGCCGCAGCCCAGTCCTGACTCTTGATTTTCTACAACGCTTTAGCCATTACAGCACTAACGTCTATGCCCTGCATGGACCACACTCGTTAGTGGGCTCACTCATTACCGATAACCGTATTGATGCAGCTTTTGCTGCCTTTAATCAAACCCGTGATTTATTTGCAGATAACGCCATTGAATGTGTTTCACATTTAGTGGCTGGTAAAGGTCCACGCTCCACATCCCATGCTGCAAAGTCCTTAATTTTCGCCCGTGATCACGATATTGACGCCCTTATTACTAACGCAGTTCGCATGCGCGATAGGGCCGATGGTCCTGTGGCAGATGTTTTAGATTGCGCTCGCCAGCTAGTGCCGTTGCATCCGCGCCATATTGAGCGACAAAATGCTGAAGGCTTTTTAAAATCAAGTGATGAAATGATTTCACTGGCCGGTGAAATTGCACGGGCTGCAGGGGAGCGAACACCGCGCCAGTTACTAGCAACCACTCGTGCATGGGCAGAGCGCTCTTTGTTATCTCCCCAGCGAGATATTGGTTTAGGTGGTGCGCATCTACCTGAAGCCCATGTGGTGGGGGCAGATTCAGCCCATGAAATGCGCGTATTGCTGCGCACTCGCAGTGAAGCTGCAATCAACTGGCGCTATAGCGATAGCGCGATGATTAAAAAAGCTCGCACACGTCTTGATGATGAACTATCAACAGTTGCAACCCTTGGCTTTGAATCATATTTCTTAACTGTTGCCGATATCTGTGACATGGCACGTGGTGCTGGTATTCGAGTTGCTGCACGGGGAAGTGGTGCGGGTTCCTTGATCTGTCACTTACTTGGGATATCTGGGGTTGATCCACTACAGCATGGTCTATTGATGGAGCGCTTTTGTTCACCGCTGCGCAGAGCTTTACCAGATATCGATATAGATGTTGAATCACATAGGCGACTTGAAATCTATGACATGGTTTTTAAACGCTATGGCAATACTGATTGGGATGTGCCGGGCAATCAATCTCGATGCGCAACTGTTGCCATGGTTGATACATACCGTGCCCGCCATGCAATACGAGATGCAGGAGCAGCCCTTGGCCTGCCAGGCATGGAGATTGATATGTTGGCAAAGTCGATGCCACATGTGAGAGCACGTAATATCTCTAAGGTCCTAGAGAACTTACCTGAGCTGCGCTCCCTTAATATCTCTGCGCCATTAACTGCAATGACGATTGCACTAGCTGAGCGCCTTGATGGTTTACCGCGGCATTTATCAATGCACCCATGTGCCATTGTTTTATCTGATGGCGGTTTACTTGATCGCACGCCACTTCTTTCTAATGCCAGCGGCTATCCCATGGTGGTCTTTGATAAAGATGATGTTGAAGCTATTGGTTTGTTAAAACTCGATGTCTTGGGTGTGAGGATGCAGTCGGCTATTTCTTATGCTTTAACTGAGATAGAGCGCACAGAAAATCTCAGGGTGGATATCGATGCCGTGCCCTTAGATGATCCTGATACTTATGCCTTAATTCAATCCACTAATACTTTAGGTTTGTTTCAAATTGAATCTCCGGGCCAGCGCGAACTTGTTGGAAAGTTAGAGCCTAAAACATTTACTGATTTGATTATTGATATCTCACTCTTTCGACCAGGGCCAGTGAAATCCGACATGATTACACCCTTTTTAAAGGCCCGTCATGGCTGGGCAAAAGCCCAAATCATTCACCCAGATCTCTATGAGATTTTGCGCGATACCGAAGGGGTTGTTGTTTTCCATGAACAGGTCATTGAAATTATTGCAACGATGACAGGGGTCTCACTCGCTAGCGCTGATGAAAAGCGGCGGGCGTTGGGGGATAGGGATGGACAACAAGAAGTCTGTGATTGGTTCTTTCCTGCTGCAACGGCCAAGGGCTATGAACTGCCAATCATTCATGAGATCTGGGAAGTTCTGCGAGCTTTTGCATCTTTTGGTTTTTGTAAAGCACATGCTGCAGCCTTTGCCCTGCCCACTTACCAATCAGCCTGGCTCAAAACTCATTACCCAGCAGCGTTTTTAGCCGGTGTGCTCACACATGATCCAGGGATGTATCCAAGGCGTTTACTTGTTGATGAAGTGCGACAGATGGGGTTAAAGGTTGCACCCCTTGATATCAATGAATCTGATGCGCTCTATCGTGTAGAAGATAACGGCAGCGCAGTTCGTATTGCACTCTCCACCATTACAAAGATTAGCGATGGGGAAGTTGCATCGATTATTGCTGGGCGGCCCTATATAGATTTAACTGATTTTGTGCGCCGCTCTGGATGTAGTGCACCTGTTACTGAAAGTGCAATCTTGACGGGTGCATTTGATCGCTTGCATACCGATGTTAACCGCCGTGATTTGCTGCTGCATTTTTCAGATCTGCAGAAATCACCTAGCGCTGGGGTGAGCGGAGCGCAGATGAATTTAGCTTTTGCGCCTCCCACATTAATTAGCAGCGGCCTACCCGATATGAGCCTTGCTGAAATCGTTCAACATGAGATAGCGCGATTAGGTATTGATATGTCTGAGCACCTAGTCAGCTTCTATAGCGATTTTCTTAACTCCATTGGCGCCGTGCGCTCCTGTGATTTACTAGCACAGCGTTCGCGCTCTTCGGTATTAGTTGCGGGCATAAAAGTTGCGATGCAAACCCCACCGGTGCGAAGTGGAAAGCGC
>SXYM01000009.1 GCA_005789205.1 Actinomycetota bacterium
AGATGCTCCAGGCTCAATGATTGTAACTAGTGTGCCAATGTGTAATACAGAGGGCTTTAAACGCTCAGGATCGGGCAGCCATGAGGGGTGGAAATCAAAAGTAGCAGTGCCATCAATCAGAAACTCATATGAAGCAGAGCCTTGTGGATCTAACGTAACTGTTGCAGTGCAGGTGGGTTTATCACTTGTTAGAGAGAGGGCTAATCCCACACCATCTCTACTCAATTCCTTTTTTGCACTCACACCATAAGCATCGGTTGAAATGCCATCAATGAAATCAACGTCATAGCCCAGGCGCGCGAGTGATTTGGCAGTATTTGCTGGTCCACCGCCGACTACTGGTCCCGTTGGCAAAATATCTATTAATACTTCACCACACACCCAGATACTCACGGTAGTTCGCCTTTGCGTGCTAAAAACTCTGTCAGCACTTCCACGCCCAGCAAGTGATCTTGCACCTGTGGCAAACCACTAATCAACAAAATACCCATGCAGCCATAACCTGCAACGTTAAGTGGCAGGCCACCACCATGAATAGCATGTGTTTCTTCTGGTAATCCTTTGCTTGCATACCAATCAATGCCTTGTTCTTCAGCTAATACTCGCTCAAACATTGTTGAGTTACCTGTTGCTAACACAACGCGCGCTTTGCGCGCGATCCATGAATCATTATCAGGTGAGGAACCTGGCAGGGATGCGTGAAAGACAACCCACTCTTTTAATCGCACTTCAACTGCGATGGGCACTGAGCGCTCAAAGCCAAAATCAAGTGCGATCTCACCAATTTCTATCGCCTCTTTTTGGGACAGGGAAGGAAGCTCTAAGGTTTTAGCCTCTAGAGCCAACCCTGCACTTGTGAACCCGCCTGTTGTTTCGACCACGCGCTAATTGTGCCTTACTGTGCGAGCATGATCACTATCCCGCAAACAGAGCTTGTAGTTCATCCGCTGTGCCTTGGCAGCAACATCTTTGGCTCTAATGCCGATGAGGCCCAGTCCCATGCAGTGATGGATGCCTATAGCGCACATGCCGGTAACTTCATCGACACTGCCGATATGTATAACCAGTGGGTAGAAGGACATGTGGGTGGTGAATCTGAATCTGTTATTGGATCCTGGATGAAAAAGCGCAACAACCGCCAATCAATGGTTATTGCTACCAAAGTCTCAAAATTGGATAGGCGACCAGGCCTATCTGCTAAAAACATCTTTGCAGCTTGTGAAGATTCACTCAATCGTCTTCAAACTGATTACATCGATCTTTACTACAGCCACGCAGATGATGAGACAGTCTCACTGGATGAAACCCTTGGTGCATACGCCCAACTCATCACACAAGGCAAAGTCCGCTACATCGCCGCCTCTAACTTCACACCAGAGCGCCTGCGTGAATCTATTAAGTTCAGTAAAGAAAATAGTTTGCCGGCATATGTTGCCGTCCAAGATCTCTATAACCTTGTTGATAGAAAAAGCTATGAAGGTGAAATGTCAGAAGCGGTGAGTGATCTAGGAATCTCCAATATTCCTTTCTACGGCATCGCCAGAGGATTCCTGAGCGGCAAATACCGCCCAGGTGTTACAGAAGTTGATTCAAAGAGGGCAGCAGGTGCCCGTGAGTATGCAACTGATAAAAACTACGCAGTCCTAAATGTTATGGATGAGGTTGCCAAGAACCATAACGTTTCACTTTCAGCAATTGCACTTGCCTGGCTTAGAGCGCAACCAACTGTCAGCGTTCCTATTGCATCGGCAAGAACGGTGGAGCAGGTGGAGGAGATTGTTCAGGTGGTGGAGTTAAGTGCAGGGGAAGTTGAAAAGCTGAGTGCGGTTTCTGCTTAGTCTGTTTCCAATAATCTCTAGATTTTCTCACAGAGTTGGAATCAACTCAAAGCCCTTTGAACACCTTCCAGACTTGCTCGCCAAGACCACCAAGTCTCCCTTTTGACAGACACTAGAAGGGATTAGTTTATTTATTGCAAGCAAAGACTTTTTAAATGTCGCGATTTTGGTGCTTGACACTTTTAGATTACCTAAGGCATCAATTATAGAGTTCAGTTTCAGAGGTTCATCAATTGCTCCCAGGACGTCAAGCTGTGCATCACGTAAATCCATAAGCTTTTGTGTTTGCACAACAAGTACTTTTACTTGCCTATAATTTTGTGACTTCTTAATCGAAATTTGCGAATTCGAAGGTAGAAGCGAAATTCTCTCTAAGAGGTTATTCCACTCATCTATTACCTCAGATTCGATTAAATTAAGAGGTTTTAAAAGAGTCACTATGATTGATAAGAGCTTATTAGTTGCCACCAAACTGTCTGCAATATCCTGTATCTCTGCAACTAATGCATCAGAATTTTCGGCGTACAAATTTGCTGTAGTTATAATTGTATTGGCTTGTTCTGCAGTATTTGCCTTATCTGGATCCAGTGCCAGTATTTTCGCCCGCAAAGTTGCGGCTTGAGTGTTTAACTCTTCACATGCACTCACTAAATTTGTCGAATCGAATAACTCTTGTTCCTCTGAATCAAATTGACTCGAAACGCCTATGCAAGTAGCTTTCGCCTCTTGG
Organism: Actinomycetota bacterium; assembly: GCA_005789205.1. Taxonomy (GTDB): domain Bacteria; phylum Actinomycetota; class Actinomycetes; order Nanopelagicales; family Nanopelagicaceae; genus Planktophila. The sequence goes on from SXYM01000009.1 coordinate 2,569, forward strand.
AACGCAGCTATAGCCTCTTTAGCGGCATTTGTTGCGTCAATCGCGGCATTTCTAGAATCAATAACTTCTGCTAAAGACCCACCAGATGTTGAACCATCAGAATCTTGAGGGACTGGTTGGGTTCCTGCACGCCCCTCTGCCTTTGATAGAGAACCACTTCCAGTTGCATTAAGTGGAAAAGCTTCGATCTTGTATCGCGAACCGTCTTTAATTCCACT
>SXYM01000067.1 GCA_005789205.1 Actinomycetota bacterium
ACCTGAAAGAGTTAAATAGCGCTTAAGTTTGCGGACCTCTAAATACACATCGCCATTACCTGGGGCATAGGCAGCGCCATTGGCAATCAGTTTTTCCATAAGTTCGACCATTTGGGTGATGTGCCCAGTTGCCCGTGGTTCATAGGTGGGCGGTAAAACATTTAAGGATGCAAAGGCTTGGCTAAAAATACGCTCATACTTCATTGCCAGCGCCCACCATGACATTTTCTCATGCACAGCTTTATGTAATATTTTGTCATCTATATCTGTAACGTTTCTAATAAAAGTTACGTCATAGCCTGACCAGGTAAGCCAGCGGCGCAAAATATCAAAGTTCACTGCGCTTCGAACATGGCCAATATGTGGATGTGATTGAACCGTTGCACCACACACATAGATAGAAACTTGACCCGGAATGAGCGGTTTAAATACACCTACTTCTCGAGTTGCAGTGTCATAGAGTCGTAAGTTCATAAAATCTCTACAAGTGCATTTGCAACAACATAAATACCTTCACCTCGGCCTGTAAAACCCATCTGATCAGTGGTTGTGGCGGTTATCGAAACAGGTGCACCTAAAGCTTGGCTCAAAACGTTTTGTGCTTCTTCTCTACGTGAGGCAATTTTTGGTTGATTACCAACAATTTGTATTGAGACATTACTAATAGCAATTCCCTTACTAATTACATATTCTCTCAGTTGCCTAATCATCTCAATACCTGAAACACCAGCCATTTCAGGTTTGTCTACACCAAATAAAGTTCCAATATCTCCTAATTGTGCAGCAGACAAAACTGCATCACAGAGGGCGTGAACTGCGGCGTCGCCATCTGAATGAGCAATCAGACGTGGTACATCAGGCCATGACAATCCAGCCAAGGCACAAGGTCCCTTTTTGCCAAATTGATGAGCATCAACACCAACTCCTATGCGCAAATTAGAATTCAATGGTCACTGCTCTCTATGATTTCTTTCAGCTTGGCAATAGTTTCCTCTTCACTCTCACCCTCTACGGTGACTACGACTTCATCTCCACATTTGACTCCTAATGTCATAACGCGAAGCACACTTGCTCCATCAACTCTCGCTCCAATCTGGCCATCTACGATCTTTGCTAATCGCACCGTGTTGCCAGAGGACTTGGCAGCCTGGGAGAAAAGGGCAGCTGGGCGCGCGTGTAAGCCAACTGAGGCTGCGACGACTGCACGAAATTCCTTCATAGGGCTAGCGTATCCATACCTAGAGTAGTGTTTAATATGAACATATATTCAAATGCCTGCACAAATGTGAAAGTGAGAATATGAGCGCACACCCCCTCATTATGGGACATCCAACTTCATCACCTGAGCATGCGCGCCATGCGCTTTTATACATGTGGCGTATTCGCAAATTTGAAGAAGCCGTTGAAGATCTCTTTGGTCGCGGAATGATGCACGGAACTATGCATCTATCAATTGGTCAAGAAGCTTCACCAACTGGAATGTGCATGGCTTTGACTCTGCAAGATCAAATTACCTCAACTCACCGTGGTCATGGCCACTGTATTGCAAAAGGTGCAGATTTAACGCGAATGATTGCTGAACTACTCGGAAAAGAAATTGGCTATTGCGGTGGACGCGGTGGATCCATGCACATTGCAGATGTTGAGACAGGCAATTTAGGCGCTAACGGTGTTGTTGGAGGAGGTATCCCAATTGCAGCTGGTGCAGCCTTAGCCTCAAAAATGACTAAAAAAGGAACTGTTGCAGTGTCTTTTTTTGGTGATGGTGCAATGAATGAAGGTGCTTTTCATGAAGCTGCGAATTTGGCTGCAATTTGGAAACTACCTTTAATTCTTTTTTGCGAAAACAACAAATATGGCATGTCTTCATCAACTGAAAAAGCATTTGCAATTGATAATTTAGCTGAACGCGGTAAAGGTTATGGAATTCCTGCAGTAAATGTTGATGGAAATGATGTCATTGACGTGTATGAACAAGCCGAAATTGCAGTCAAACGCGCCCAGGCTGGTGAGGGTCCAACTTTAATTATTGCTGAGACCTATAGATGGAAAGGTCACTCTCGCTCTGACAAAAATCTTTATCGCACTAAAGAAGAAATTGAGGAATGGCGGGAATTAGATCCCATTCCTAAGTTCACTGCAAAAGTAATTAAATCTAAATTACTTAGTAAAGAAGAATGTGGGGCTATCGCTCAAGAAGCAACTGATGCCATCATTGCTGCTGTTAATGAATCTGTTAAAGCTAAGCCTGCAGATCCAGCAGGGTTGTTAGAGGCTGTTTTTAAGAAGGTTTCAGTATGAGTGATCGTATGCTGACAATGGCAGAGGCTATTCGTGAAGCCATGTCTATTGCATTTGATGAGCGGCCAGAAGTTTTCCTGCTCGGTGAAGATGTTGGAATTTATGGTGGCGCTTTTGGGGTCTCTGGAGATATGTATCATCGCTATGGCGCAGAACGAGTTTTAGATACTCCGATTGCAGAGCTAGGAATTGTTGGAGCAGCTGTTGGCGCCGCACTTTCAGGAATGCGCCCCATTGTTGAAATTCAATTCTCTGATTTCACTGCCCAAGCTATGGATCAAATAGCAAATCAAGCGGCAAAGATTCACTTCATGCTAGGCGGTGCTCTACATGTGCCGATGGTTTTACGCACACCTCAAGGATCAGGAACAGGAGCAGCTGCACAGCACTCACAGAACTTAGAGCCATGGTTTGCATCTGTGCCTGGTCTTAAAGTTGTAGTTCCTTCAAATCCTGCTGATGCAAAAGGGCTTCTGCTTTCTTCTATTGATGATCCAAATCCTGTAATTTTCTTAGAGCATAAGTTGTTATACAAGATTCCAGGACGCGAACCTGTTCCAGAAGGTTCAGAGCGAATTCCATTGGGAGTCTCAAAAGTTGTGCGCGAAGGAAAAGATTTAACTATTGTGGCAACTGGGATTATGGTGAATAAAGCGTGGGAAGTATGTGAGAAGTTATCTACTGAGGGAATATCAATAACGCTCATTGATCCACGCACAATCTCACCTTTAGATATGCAACCTGTCTATGAATCCGTTGATAAGACGGGTCGCTTGCTTGTTGTGCAAGAGGGGCCAGCACAGGCAGGCTTTATTAATGAAGTGATTGCCCAAATGGCTGGTTCAGCCTCATTTGGCTCACTCATCGCACCTATCATGCGTCTTGCTGGTATGAATATTCCTATTCCGTATGCACCACAATTAGAAAAAGCTGCAGTGCCTCAAATTGAGGATATTGAAATTGCAGCTCGCGAGATAGTGAAAAACTGGCGATGAGTTTTAAGTACCCCGTTGTCATGCCCAAAATGAGCATGACTATGGAGACCGGTGAGTTGATTAATTTTCATGTCAAGGTTGGCGATCATGTTAAATCTGGAGACATTCTCTTTGAAGTTATGACCGATAAAATCGACATGGAGGTTGATGCACCTGCCGATGGTGTAATTGAATCTCTTGTGGCCGAACCTGGGGCAATTATCGAAATTGGTAAACCTGTTTTGATTATGCTCACAGAGACAGAGGTTATGGCATTTGATTTTGGTAGTGAAGAAGGCGAAACATCTCAAATTATTGAGAAAAAATCAGTAGAGCCAGTTGAAGTAAAAATAGCACAGCCAACTCCAGCGATAGTCCTTAATGAGAAAGTGAAAGCCGTTCCAAAAGCTCGCACTGAAGCTATGGCCCGTGGAATAGATATTCGAACTATTGCACCGTCAGGTCCTGATAACACCATCACGATGCATGATTTGGGAAATGCCCAAGTTGACCCAGTAATTTCCGCGCGTCAAAAGGCAAATAGGGCTTTAGTTGCAAATGCAATTGAGAACTCTCGCAGTATTGCTCAGGCATCCTTTAGCCGAAAAGTGAATTCAGAATTTGATATAGCAATGCTTATTAAGGCGTGGGCAAAAACATTGCGCTCTCGTCCGGATTTAGCCATACATACAGATATTGGTGTTGCGCTCATAATTAAATCTAAATATGGAAGTGCTCTTCCAGTCTTTAAGGACCCCGACCAAATATCCCATGATGATCTCACCTCTTTGATTGCTAGAACTTCAGAGTCTGCAATCGATGGCAAAGTTCCCCTAGCCATGCTCACAGGGGCTACTACCACAATCTTTGATTTACGAGCATATTCGATGAATTCTGCAACCCCGCTACTATTTCCTAATCAAATAACCTCACTTACAATTGGCGATATTGGGGATTTAGAGAAAAATATTTCACTAACTATTGATTTGAATTTCTGTGACTTTTATGATGGCGCAATGCTTCTAGATGCACTCATTGCATCACTAACGAAGTAAAAATCCGAACTTGAGGTGAAGCTAGATATGAAACTTAAAGGCATATCAGCAAGTTCTGGGGTTGCCATTGGCCCGTTTTTTTTACTAAGCACAAATATCCCTGTACCAACCAGCCAGATGTCACAATTGAGTTTTGAACAAGAAGGCCATCTTTTGAATTTAGCAATTAAAAAAGTGGGTCAAGATTTAGAAGCCCGTGCTGCTAGATCAAGTGGAGAACTTCGTGACATTTTATTAGCAACTGTGGAAATAGCTACTGATCCTGCAATTGCAGAAGAAGCTGCTGGATTTATTGTAAGTGGGCATACTGCAAGTTATGCCATGGTTAAAGCAGCTGAAGTTTTTCAAGAATTACTCAGCGCATCTGGAGGCTATTTAGCTGAACGTGTGAGTGATGTAGCAAATATTCGAGATCGCGTACTATGTGAAATTGCAGGAGTTGCCTACCCTGAGATTCCACCGTTTGAACAACCCACAGTTTTGATAGCTCAAGATCTATCACCTGCAGATACCTCTGATTTAGATAGAGGAAAAATTCTGGCAATAGTCACAGCAGGGGGTGGGCCTACAAGTCACACCGCAATAATCGCCCGTTCACACGGTATTGCAGCAATAGTTGCATGTGCCGATGTAATTGAAGCTGCAAAATTGCATAAAGGTAATAATGTGGCAGTTGATGCAACTGAAGGCTTAGTCACTTTTAACCCAGATGCTCAATTCGTGGGACAAATAGCAGAAAAAATAGAGAAAATTAAAGCACGTAAATCAAGGGTGTTAGCCCATGGCCCTGATGGCTATGCCACAAGTGATGGCTTTATTACTCCAATATATGCAAATATTGGACGACTAGAGGAGACTTCAGTCGCAGTTGCATCAGGTGCAGATGGTGTTGGGTTATTGCGCACTGAACTTTTATATCTTGATCGCAAAGATGCGCCAACATTACAAGAGCAAACAGCTATTTATTCTGAACTCATTAAGCCATTTATTGGCAAAAAAGTTATCATCAGAACTCTCGATGCTGGGGCTGATAAACCTATGGCTTTTATCAATTTTGATAAAGAGCCAAATCCAGTTTTAGGTATACGCGGATTTAGAACAAGCATCACGCATGAGCATTTATTGAGAACTCAATTAGAAGCCATTGCACAAGCAGCCAAAGATTCACAGGTCGAGGTCTGGGTTATGGCCCCAATGATTACTTTTCCAAGTGAGGCAAGCACTTTTGTGAAAATGGCACGTGAATATGGATTACAAAAAGCAGGGGTTATGATTGAAGTTCCAGCAGCAGTATTTCTTGCAGATGAAATCACTAAAGTCTGTGATTTTATTTCAATTGGAACAAATGATTTGGGCCAGTATTTACATGCAGCAGACAGAGAGTCTGCACCACTTGCTGCATTTAATAACCCTTGGCAACCTGCCCTATTGCGCGCAATAGAGTTGATAGCCCAAGCTGGACTAAAGAATAACTGCCCTGTGGGGGTTTGTGGTGAAGCCGCATCAGATCCAGTTCTTGCACCAGTACTCATTGGCTTAGGGGTGAATTCACTCTCGTGTAATGTGACAACACTTGGCGATGTTGCGCAATCAATTACTGCTCACTCTTTAGAGCAGTTATTACTGGCCGGTAAAGCAGTACTAGCTGCAAAAACAGCACAGGACGCTAAGAATTTAGCCCGTGCTCAGTTGGTCGAACTGCACAATTTAGGGCTTTAAAATTTAAAAATAATGACCCAAATACTTGATTTATTGCTATGGATAAGCGCACACTTGTCCAAATGTTCAACGACTGAACGGATGTGACGATAGTGAAGCAACGCGAAGAAGATCTAATCCTTCGCGCAGCGCGCCTGTATTACGAAGCTCACTACTCACAAGATCAAGTAGCGTCAAAACTTAATACTTCCCGCTCTAATGTCTCGCGTATGTTAAGTGATGCAAAGCGTTTAGGATTCGTTGAAATTAAAGTTATTGCACCTACTTATAAGCATGACTCTCTTTCTTCACAACTCTCTGAACTATTAAAAATTCAAGATGTTCAAGTTATTGCTAATGCTTCAAATGATTTAACACTTAACACTATTGGGCGCGCTGCGGCAAACGCCTTACTTAAGAATTTACGAGATAATCAGACTATTGCAATCTCTTGGGGTCGCGGAGTTGAAGCAACTGTAGTAAACACACACTCAGAAATACTCTCGGGAATAAAAGTAGCCCAAATTATGGGCTCACTTTCATCAATTAACACTTCTGTAAGTGCTGAGGAAGTCGGGCGCACGTTGGCAAGAAATCTTAATGCTCAATTTATTCCTTTCCTTTCACCTATTGTTGTACGCAATTCGAAAGTGAGAGATTCATTGCTAGAAGAAGAAAGTATTGCTAAATCAATACAAAGCGCGCGTGGAGCCCATGTTGCACTGGTAGGAATTGGCTCTGCTGGATCATCTTCAAGTGAAATGGTATTCAAGGAGTTCAAAGTCTCAAAAACAGAGCGGGAAAATTTAGCTAAGGCCTATGCAGGAGATATAGCTGCCCGCTTTTATAAATTAGATGGCAGCCCACTTTCTGCCAAGATGGATAACCGGGTGATAGGACTTAGCCTGGAAGAGATTAAAAATATCCCGCGTGTAATAGGCATAGCTTCAGGATCTGAGAAGGTTTATGGCGTGGTGGGAGCTGCTAGAGCGGGAATTCTTGATACCTTAATCGTGGATTTAGCATGTGCTAACTCTGTAATTAAGTACCTGCAACCAACGGCGGTGGCGAGCGCATGAGTAATTTAGGCAAGATCTTTATTCTCATAGGAATTATGTGGCTCTTCCAATTGTGGTTTGCTTATAAGCAAGCAAAAATTTTTCAAGATGATATTCGTGGCCTTCGCAAACAAGGAACAATGGCGATTGGGGTTGGCGGTCGCAGATACCGAGGAGGCCGGGCCTTCGTGGCATTGACATGTGATGAAAATAGAATTGTTAAAGATGGAAGGGTTTTAAAGGGATTTACCATTTTTGCTAAATCTAAACCCTTAACAACATACACAGGATTCTCTATCGACGAGATTGCTTCGGGTGACCGAATCGTGCAAAGTGAAAAAAAGAAAGTACAAGAGGCTGCAAAGAGCAGTGCTCAGCACATTCTAGAACACTTTGAACGGATCAAGACAGGTGGAGAATAATGACTAAATTAACCGTACGGGTGGTCATTTAATGGTTGTACAACCAAACACAAAACACTTAGGAGGTGTGCATTGAACTTTAACTCTCTGGTTCTTTTATCAGCAGAGGCAACAGTTGATAAGCCAGATGGCTTCCTTGGCGCTCTAGCTACTGGAGCGGAAGAATTTATCAAAATCTTCAACGAGGGTGGAAAAGTATTTCTCTCACTTATGGGTGGAATCCTTCCTACACTGATAGTGCTGCTAACTGCAGTAAATGCACTTGTTCGTTTGATCGGTCCTGAAAAAATTGAAAATCTTGGAAAGGCAGCTGCTCGTCCTGGACTACGTTGGTATCCAGTTCGTTACATGCTTCTTCCATTTGTTTCAGTTTTCGTACTGACAAATCCAATGGCATACACAATGGGACGCTTTTTACCAGAACGCTTCAAGCCAGCGTTCTATGATTCAGCGGTTTCCTTTGTTCATCCAATCTTGGGTATTTTCCCTCATGCAAACCCAGGCGAGCTCTTCGTATACGTAGGAATCGCAACAGGTATCACACAACTTGGTTATGGTCTTGGTGACCTAGCTGTTCGTTACTTGCTTGTCGGTCTAGTCGTTATCTTCATTCGCGGAATTCTCACAGAAGTAATTACCGCTCGTATGATGAAGAAGGGTGCATAACATGAGCGCAATTAATAATCTCATTGTTAAGGTCGGCCGTTCCGTTGGTGGAGTGGTCGGAACTCTCTATCAAGCTGGTCGTGACTCAGTAGATACCGTTATTCGTAACGTGATCCCATTTATGGCCTTCATTTCATTCATCATCGGTTTAATTCTCACAACTGGTATTGGTGACTGGATTGCTCAAGGTCTAAAGGGTTCTGCATCTACATTGCCAGGACTGCTCATCATTTCAGTAATTTGCGCAATTCCTCTTATCTCTCCTTTGCTTGGACCTGGAGCGGTAATTGCACAAATCGTTGGAACGCTTTTGGGTGTTGAAATTGGCAAGGGAAATATCCCTGCTCAATACTCACTTCCAGCATTATTTGCTATCAACCCACAGGTTGGTTGCGACTTTATCCCTGTTGGACTAGCTCTCGGTGAAGCAGAGCCTGAGACAGTAGAAGTTGGTGTTCCAGCGGTGCTATTTAGCCGTTTGGTAACCGGTCCTCTATCTGTAGTCATCGCTTACTTCGCCAGCTTCGGTCTATACAGCAGCAAGTAATAGTTGGCTTAAACCCCAAGGTGTGGGCAACTACACCTTGGGGTTTAATACTCTAATTAGTAGAATCAATCAACAATAAAAAGGAGAATAAAATGGGCAGTTACAAATCAGTAGTTATCTCTGCAGGTAAAGGTGGTTGGGGTGGACCCTTAACAATTACACCTACAGATGATCGCCCATATATCTATTCAGTTACTGGCGGTGGTATTCACCCTGTAGCTGCTCGTATTGCCGAGTTAACAGGTGGCACACCATTTGATGGGTTTAAGAGCAGCGTCCCATTCGACAAAATAGCTGTGGCAGTTATTGATTGTGGTGGAACAGCACGTGTGGGCGTCTATCCAATGAAGAAAGTACCAACGGTAGATATTCATGCAACAAGCCCAGCTGGACCTCTTGCAATGTTTATAACCAAAGAACTCTTTGTCTCAGGTGTGAAGCCAGACGATATTAAAGAAAAATAACATTTTGCCTGAGATTGTTTACTCTTCGACAGTTACGTCCGTTGGCGAACTGGTTGCTGACTTTGCAGAACAAGGCGTGCTGGTTTGGTTTGGTGAAAATGCACCCCCTGAGTTACATGAATTTTCAATAATTCATATGCCTAATGTTTCAAACCGTGCACCAATTGTTGGGGATGTAATAAAAATAAATGAAAATCAATTTAATGTTTTAGCTGTTGGATCAGTCGCTAGTGAAAATCTATTAAATCTTGGACATTTAGATCTCAAGGCAAATGGTTTGACTGAACCTGAAATGCCTGGAGATGTAAATGTAGAAGCAGTGTCGCTTCCAGCAGTGCAAGTCGGAGATCGCCTCGTTGTGATCTCTCAACCTTAGAAAAGGATTACGGTGTCTTACTCATCACGATTGCGCGAACATTCCAAGAAAATTGGACGTGACACAAGAATCGCTCTAGTAGGAGCGGGCCAAATGGGTCGAGGATTTGGTAATCAACTTGGACATATGGATGGGATTTCTCTCTCAGTAGTTATTGATATTGATACAGAGAGAATCAAAATAGTTTATGGAGATTTGGGAATTACTGACATTATTTTTAGTGATGATAAAGCAGTGCTTTCACAAGCAATTCTTGAAGGAAAATCTACTGGAACTTCTAATTCTGAAATAATCAGTGAACTTCCAGTAGATCTGGTTGTCGAGGGAACAGGTATTCCCGACATTGGAGCACGAATCACTTACTCATCACTTAAAGCTAAAAAAGATGTAGTTGTGCTCAATGTTGAAATGGATGTGACTATTGGTCCACTGCTGCACAAAATTGCTAAAGATAACGGTGTTATATATGCCGTCTGCCATGGAGATGAGCCCGTTGAAGCCAAGGTGCTAGTTGATTATGCGCGCGATCTCAACTTTGAAATAGTGTGTGCTGGAAAGGGAAAGAACAATCCATTTGAGCCACTCAGCAACCCCGATTCAGTCAAAGAGACTGCGATAAAGAAAAAGATGAATCCAAAGATGCTGTGCTCATTTACAGATGGCTCTAAAACAATGACTGAGATGGTTGCTCTAGCAAATACCACAGGACTGCAGCTTTCAAAGCGTGGAATGTATGGGCCTGCCTCATCTATAAAAACTCTGCAAGAGACATTTGCCTTAAAGGAAGATGGAGGAGTTCTTGATCGTCCCGGAGTGGTTGATTACTGCACAGGCGATGTGGCACCTGGAGTATTTGTAGTCGTAAAACATAAAGATCCATACATTGCCCATGAGATGAGTTATTTGTCTATGGGACCTGGACCTTATTTCGCTCTCTATCGCCCATATCATTTAGCTTCAATTGAAGCACCTATCACTGTTTATCGTGCGATCTTAGATCGGGAATCTTCATTATTTGCCCTACATTTAAATGCTGAAGTTGTATCTATGACAAAGAAGAATTTAGTAGTAGGGGATGTCATTGATGGCATTGGTGGTTACACAGTGCGTGGTTATGCAGATAATGCCTTTGATGCAAAACGTGAGAATTTAGTGCCTATTGGATTAGTTGCTGGTGCAAAGATTATCAAGCCAATTGGTGTGGGAGAACTACTTACCTATGATCATGTTGAACTTAAACAAGATTCATTGATTGTAAAGCTTCGTAGGGAACAAGATGAGTTAGGACTAACTTACGCTTCTTGATCTTTATCTTGGTTATTTTTTGCTGAAGATTTAAGTCCTAGCTCTTCTAATAACGCTCTCTGACGTTTAGTGAGAGGGTCTTTTGTTTTCTCTTCCCGCACCTCTTTGGGATCTGGCCTAAGCGTTGGGTGTAGCCCCAATTGGCGGCGCTTTTCTTCTTGTAATTGCGTAAATAATCCAGCGTTGCGTTCCTTCTTAGCCTGGTGTTTAGCGATAATTTCAGCAGCTTTTTCAACATGGTTCTTATCTTTACGCCATCGCAACATGTAGATAAGCATGACACAATTAAGACATGAAGTCAGGAATCAAAGCGGGGCTAATTGTGCTAGCAGCTGGTTCTGGCAATCGTTTTGGTCATACGACCAATAAGGTCTGGCTACCTTTGAGCGGACGGCGAATTATTTCGCGCTCTATAACAAATGCCTCTAAAAACTTTAAACATGGGAGAGTGGTTGTGGTAATCCACCCCGGCGATGAGGAGTTGGCTCGCAAAACTCTCGAGCGCGAAGTTCGAGGAATTGATGTTGAGATTGTCTTTGGTGGTTTAACACGCCATGAGAGTGAATACAACGCATTAATGTACTTAGCTCCTGCAATAAGGGCAGGTGAGTTAGACGTTGTTTTAATTCATGATGGTGCCCGCCCACTTGCAACCCCAGCGTTATTTACAGAGATTGCTGAGTCTGCACTTCGTCACGGCGGTGCAATTCCTACAATCGCCGTGGATGCTTATGAAATGGAAACGCTACAAAAGGATAAGGTTGTGCGTGTACAAACTCCGCAAGGTTTCCATGCAAAGGATTTGCTAGAGGCGTATATCAAAGCTGCTAGTGATGGCTTTACTGGAACTGACACGGCAGCATGTATGGAAAAGTATTTTCCAGATGTTAAGACTGTAGCAATTTCAGCAAATGTTTCTAATGTGAAAATTACTTATCCGCAGGATTTAGCGATTGCAGAACACGTTCTAGCACAAAGGGGGTACAAAGATTGAGTAATGAAGTATTAGAAGCTGAACTTAACTGTGCCCACTGCCGCACAGAAACAACTCATGAACTGGTCTATGCAGGACGATTATTAGTATCAACTACTTGTTCAATTTGTCACACTCGGGTTGAACATGAGAGTAATGACTTATGGGATAACTATCTAAAAGACTTACCTCATCGAATCGCAACAAAACCACTGAGGTTATGGAAGCGCTTTTGGAGCGGGCCTAAATCTTTGTTATGGAACTTGCCTCGATCGACTTTTAGCAAGCCATTTAAAATGCTGAAAGAGTATAGAAACTTAAAAAAAGAGGATTAGCGAGCAATGCTTTGCTGCCAGTGAACAAAAGACTCCATTAATCCAATTTCTGCAACTGAATTGACACGAAGGCTCTCTGGATCTGCCTCAACTGTTGCAGTCTTAGCGTTAGCTTTTAATGGAACAAACCAGTTTGACCCAGTGCCTTGGAAATCTATCGCACTATAGCGAACCATCTGCGGAGTTGAAATGCGCAGTATTGAATTTCTGTCGATGGTTTTCTCAATAATATTATCCTTTGTGACAGCTTTAAGAGTTTCAGTAAAAGCTGCAGCTGGGCGAATCGCATCAACATCACCTATAAGACCTTCAACTGTTCGATGAAATTGCTGAGTTCTTGTCAATGGGCGCTGGCAATCATGAATTGCAATCAAATCACAGGCCTGCCCATCTTTAATTGCCGCAGCTAGAGATGAAGGTGAATGTGGGTCACAGATCAATAGCTCACAATTAAGATCACTAACTTTGCCGGCATCAGCTGCGCTAACAGCTATAGCTAAGTGAGTGTCAAGTGAAGTTTCGATTGCAAATGCATGCGCAACTGCAAAAGTTGTTTGGAGAATAGTTTTTTTATCAAGTTTTTCAAAGGCGATTGGTGAAGTAATCGCCACGATAACTTTGAGTGAAGGTGTGCTCACAACTTAAGAGGCAAGAACCTCGTCAAGGATTGCTGCAGCCTTTTCTTCATCAGTGCGCTCTGCAAGAGCTAGCTCTGAGATAAGGATCTGCTTCGCCTTGGCGAGCATGCGCTTTTCACCAGCTGATAGACCACGGTCTAAGTCGCGGCGATACAAATCACGAACAACTTCAGCAACTTTAATAACATCACCTGAGGCGAGCTTTTCTAGGTTTGCCTTGTAACGACGTGACCAATTAGTTGGCTCTTCTGTGTATGGCTGGCGCAAGACGTTAAATACACGGTCTAGCCCAGCAGAATCAACGACATCGCGAACACCGACAAGATCCACATTTTCTGCAGGAACTCGAACGGTTAAATCGCCTTGAGCAACTTTTAACACTAGGTAGGTCTTTTCTTCACCCTTGATCACGCGAGTTTCAATAGCTTGGATTAATGCTGCCCCGTGATGAGGATAAACAACGGTTTCGCCGACCTTAAATGTCATGTGATGCCCTTCGCTAGAGGGTCAATTCTACCAGCAATATCGCAATGAGAAAACCTGGCTATAACCAGCGTGAAACACTACTTATTTGATGTGAGACAATTGCGCCTATGCGCCGCGCACTCACTGCATTGTTAATTGCAACATTAGCTATCTCACTCAGTGGATGCGGAGCTGGACTAAACGCTGAAACTCGAAATCTCAAGCAAGTAACTGATGGTGTTGAGGCAACAGTAAATACCGATGGTAACAATATAAAGGTAGTTAATCTCCTAGTCGTTGAAACTGCCGAAGGTGCTGGCGTATTAGTGGGAACTCTCGTTAACTCTTTGGATCAAGAAGATGCGCTGCTCGGTGTGGCAATTAATGGTCAAATAGCAAGTATTACAGGAAGCAATGTTTTAGCTAAAAACAAACCAGTTATCTTTGAAGGTCCAAGTGGCAATATCAAGGCTGTTGTTCCCATCCTTGGTGCTAAAGCTGGACAAAGAGTGCAAGTCACAATGTTTTTTGCCCGTGCCGGTGAAGTGAGCGTGCAAGCAATTATTCGTGACCAGCGTGATGACTACGCTGGCATCACGGCTTAAAAACTTACTTCTTTCCCTGGTTAGCAACGGCTGCAATAGCATCAATTGCTGCCTCTGGATCTAAATACTCTCCGCCCTTAACCCTTGGCGTTAGATCAGCATTGAGTGTGTATAGGAGCGGAATTCCAGTGGGGATGTTTAACCCAGCGATATCACCATCGCTAATTCCATCCAGGTGCTTAACAAGTGCGCGCAGTGAGTTTCCATGAGCAGTCACAAGCACTCGCTTGCCCCCCTTAAGGTCAGGGACAATTGATTCATGCCAGTAAGGCAACATGCGCAAAATAACATCTTTCAGGCACTCAGTCTTAGGGGCGCTGATCTCGCTATAGCGCACATCTTTAGCCTGTGAAAACTCATCATTGTCATCAATAGCAGGTGGTGGCACATCAAAAGAGCGGCGCCACAATTGGAACTGTTCTTCGCCATATTGAGCAAGAGTTTGAGCTTTATCTTTTCCTTGAAGGGCGCCGTAGTGACGCTCGTTTAATCTCCATGAGCGCTTGACTGGAATC
>SXYM01000068.1 GCA_005789205.1 Actinomycetota bacterium
CCGGAAGGTATATCGGTTCCACCGGTGAGCGTGGGCTGCACCACTTGGTTTATGAAGTTGTAGACAACTCAGTAGATGAAGCCCTAGCAGGCTATTGCACTGAGATCAACGTGACATTGATGGCTGATGGCGGCGTTGAAGTTATCGACAACGGCCGCGGAATCCCAGTGGATATGCACCCCGTTGAAAAGAAACCAGCTTTGGAAGTTGTTCTCACCGTGTTGCACGCCGGCGGAAAGTTTGGTGATGGTGGTTATTCAGTCTCTGGTGGACTACATGGTGTTGGTATCTCAGTTGTTAACGCATTGAGTGCAGATCTATCTGTAACAGTACAACGTGATGGAAATTTTTGGTATCAAGATTACAAATTAGGCGTTCCAACTGCTCCAGTTAAAAAAGGAGAAACTTCAACATCCTCTGGAACAACAGTGCGCTTTTGGCCATCAAAAGAAATCTTTGAAACTACGGATTTTTCTTTTGAGATTTTATCTACACGCTTTCGTGAAATGGCCTTTCTTAATAAAGGTTTAATTCTCACTCTCACAGATGCCCGCACAGGCCATGTTGATGAAGTCGGTGAACAATTAACAGTGCGCTACCAATACCAAGGTGGTATCTCTGACTTTGTTAAACACCTGAACTCCACAAGAGGTGAAACACATAAATCAGTTATCTGTTTTACCTCAGAGGATAAAAAGAACAAAATAGCTCTAGAAGTATCAATGCAGTGGAACGCTGGATTTAGTGAATCTGTTTACACATTTGCAAACACGATTCATACCCATGAAGGTGGCGCTCACGAAGAAGGCTTCCGAACAGCGCTAACTTCTGTTGTAAATAAGTTTGGTGAAGAAGCAGGATTTATTCGCAAGAAGGAAGATCGCTTAACAGGTGATGATGTGCGAGAGGGTTTAACTGCAATCGTTTCTGTGAAATTAGCCGATCCACAATTTGAAGGCCAGACAAAAACCAAACTAGGCAACACCTTAGCTAAAACTTTTACACAAAAAATTGTTAATGAAGAACTCACAACATGGTTTGAGCAAAACCCTGCAGAAGGTAAAGAGATTGTTCGAAAGAGCATTGATGCAGCTGCAGCACGCGTTGCAGCTCGCAAAGCCCGTGACTTAAGTCGTAACCGCAAAGGCCTACTAGAAGGCCGCGGAATGCCAGGAAAGTTAGCTGATTGCCAATGGACCGATCCTGCAAAGTGTGAGCTCTATATCGTTGAGGGAGATTCAGCAGGCGGTTCAACTAAAGGTGGCCGCGATTCACGTAATCAAGCTGTTTTACCGATTCGTGGAAAGATTTTGAATGTTGAAAAAGCGCGCATTGATCGTGTTTTACAAAACAATGAAGTACAAGCGCTGATTACTGCACTAGGCACTGGCGTGCACGAAGATTTCGATATAGAAAAACTGCGCTACCACAAGATTATTTTAATGGCAGATGCCGATGTTGATGGTCAACACATTCGCACGTTGCTGCTAACTTTGCTATTTCGCTTTATGCGCCCACTTATTGAAAACGGCTTTGTTTACTTTGCTCAACCACCTCTCTATAAGTTGAAGTGGGGTGGGAAAGAGCCAGTTGAATATGCTTTTAGTGATCGCGAACGCGATGGGATGATTGAACTTGGTTTAGCTGCGGGAAAGCGTTTACCTAAAGATGATGGAATTCAGCGCTTCAAAGGGTTAGGTGAAATGCCAGCTAAGGAACTCTGGGACACAACAATGGATCCAGAGCACCGCGTCCTTGTGCGAGTTACGTTAGATGATGCTGCAGCAGCTGATGATTTGTTCTCAGTTCTCATGGGTGAGGATGTTGAAAAGCGTCGGGCGTTTATTCAGCGCAACGCTAAAGACGTTAGGTTCTTGGATATCTAATGGATGAATTGAACCCAAACAACCTCGAATCTTTCGACAAGATTGAAACCGTTGATCTTCAAGTTGAAATGGCGCGCTCATATCTTGACTACGCCATGTCAGTTATTGTTGGTCGCGCTCTGCCAGATATTCGTGATGGATTAAAACCAGTTCATCGTCGCGTTCTTTATGCAATGTATGACGCGGGATATCGCCCAGATAAGGGTTATTACAAATCTTCTCGCATCGTCGGTGACGTCATGGGTAATTACCACCCACACGGTGACACTGCGATTTATGACTCTGTAGTTCGCCTTGCCCAGCACTGGTCTTTGCGTTATTTGCTTATTGATGGAAATGGAAACTTTGGCTCTCCTGGAAATGATCCAGCTGCAGCAATGCGCTATACCGAGGCCCGTTTGTCTTCTTTGGCAATGGAGATGATGCGCGATATCGATGAAGACACCGTTGATTTTATCCCTAACTATGACGGACGCTCACAAGAGCCAACAGTTTTACCTTCTCGCCTACCTAACCTTCTAGTTAATGGAAGCGCCGGTATTGCTGTTGGTATGGCTACAAACATTCCGCCACATAACCTTCGTGAAATCGGCGAAGCAATAATTTTTGCGCTAGAAAATCCAGATATGAGGCAAGAGGAGCTTCTGGCTAAGTTCTTAACTATTGTTAAAGGCCCAGATTTTCCTACCAAAGGATTAATTGTTGGACGCGGTGGCATTGAAGATACCTATCGCACAGGCCGCGGATCAATCACCATGCGTGCAGTTGTGCAAGTAGAAGAGCTTAATAAGCGCAGCTGTTTGGTTATCAGTGAACTTCCATATCAAGTAAACCCAGATAACTTAGCCCTCAAGATTGCTGAACTTGTTAAAGATGGAAAGATTAAGGGAATTGCTGATGTTCGTGATGAAGGTAATGAGCGCTTGGGCCAACGTCTAGTAATTGTTTTACAGACAAACGCTATTCCAAAAGTAGTCCTTAACAACCTTTATAAACAAACACAACTACAAGACACATTCGGTGCAAATATGTTGGCACTCGTTGATGGTGTTCCACGCACATTGCGCCTTGATGAATTCATCCGTTACTACATTGAACACCAGATTGAAGTAATTGTTCGCCGCACTAAGTTCCGCTTAGCTGAAAAAGAAAAGCGCGCACATATTTTGCAGGGCTACCTCAAAGCCCTTGATGCCTTGGATGCAGTGATTGCGCTCATCCGTGCATCAACAACACCCGAAGAAGCTCGCACAGGTTTAATGAAGCTTCTAGATGTAGATGAAATTCAAGCAAATGCTATTTTGGACATGCAGCTACGTCGTATTGCGGCCCTTGAGCGACAGAAGATTAATGATGAATATGACGCGTTAATGGCTGACATTGTCATCCTCAATACCATTTTGATTAGCCCTGAAAAGCAGCGCGATATCGTTAAAACAGAGCTCGCTGATTTAGTTGCAAAGTATGGCGATGACCGTCGCACACAGATTGTTGCAAGTGAAGGCGATTTTAGTGCAGAGGATTTAATCCCAGATCAAGACGTGGTTGTAACTATTACTCGTGGTGGGTATTCAAAGCGCACAATGGCAGATCTTTATCGATCACAGCGTCGTGGTGGCCGCGGTGTTAAGGGCGCAGCTCTCAAGGAAGATGATGTTGTTGATCATTTCTTTGTGGCATCCACACACGATTGGTTACTGTTCTTCACAAACCAAGGACGCGTCTATCGCGCAAAGGTGCACGAGCTTCCAGATGCTGGTCGTGATGCTCGCGGACAACATGTTGCCAACCTAATGGCATTTAAGCCAGATGAGAAAATCGCAGAAGTACTCTCACTTAAGGATTACACAATTTCCCCTTTCTTAGTTCTTGCGACTAAAAAGGGTTTGATTAAGAAAACGCCTCTTATTGAGTTTGACTCACCTCGTACTGGGGGTCTTATTGCAATCTCATTAAAGCCAGGAGATGAAGTAGTTGGTGCATCACTTGTTAATAACGGTGATGAACTCTTACTTGTTTCAACAAAAGGAATGTCACTGCGCTTTACAGCAGATGATGAATCACTGCGTCCAATGGGTCGATCAACAAGTGGTGTTATTGGAATGAAGTTTCGTGCACAAGATTCATTACTAACAATGGCTAGAGTGAGTTCAGAACTTGCTGCGAACTCATTTGTATTTACAGCAACTAATGCTGGTTATGGCAAGAAGACTCCACTTGATGAATATCGTTTACAGGGCCGTGGTGGAATTGGAATCAAAGCTGCCAAGATCGATGAGAGTTCTAGAGGCTCATTAGTGAGCGCACTTGTGCTGCGCAATGAGGATGAAGTCCTAGCGATAACTTCTGCTGGCACAGTTATGCGCACACCAGCAGCCGAGGTGCGTCAAACTGGGCGTGATTCAATGGGTGTGCGTCTTGTGAACCTTGATGAAGGTGTGGCATTGGTCTCGGTGACCAAGAACAGCAAAGATGAGATTTCTTCGAAAAGTTAGTATGGTTCGGCTCTGAGTTAAGCAGCTAACCCCCATTTTGGGAGTTAGGGAAGTTCAAGGTAACCTTGCGCTTCTGCAATCGAGATCCATCTTTGTTGCGGGCCTATAGCTCAGCCTGGTTAGAGCGCTTCCCTGA
>SXYM01000069.1 GCA_005789205.1 Actinomycetota bacterium
CATCATCTACCGTGCACGATGAGCCATTTTTAAAGAAAGATATTGAAACGTGGTTACCAGTTGATCAATATGTCGGCGGGGTAACACACGCGATTTTACACCTTCTCTATAGCCGCTTCTTTACTAAAGTACTCAGTGACATGGGAATGGTTAACTTTAATGAACCATTTACCCGTTTGCTTAATCAAGGAATGGTTGTCATGGATGGCTCTGCGATGTCAAAGAGTCGTGGCAACCTTGTTGCACTCTCTGATGAACTTGAAAAACATGGCGTTGATGCAATTCGCTTGTCTATGGTTTTTGCTGGTCCACCAGAAGATGACGTTGATTGGGCTGATGTTTCACCATCGGGTTCAGTTAAATTCTTAACTCGTGCTTGGCGTTTATCTGGAGATGTAACAAGTGCTCCAGGAGCAGATTTTTCTAAGGGAGATTTCTCACTTCGTAAAGCAACACATAAGGCATTAAATGATGCAGGATTTGCAGTTGAGTCATTCCGATTCAACGTTGCAGTCGCCCGTGTCATGGAGTTAGTAAATGCAACGCGTAAGGCGATTGACTCTGGTTGTGGAGGCGCTGATCCTGCAGTTCGCGAAGCCGTTGAAGCAATTGCAATCATGATTTCACTTGTTGCACCGTTTACGGCAGAAGAGATGTGGGAGCGCTTAAGACACAAGCCTTCTGTGGCACTTGCAGGCTGGCCAGCGGTGGATCCAAAACTTCTTGTGGCAGATTCAGTGGAAGCTGTTATTCAAATTAATGGCAAGATTAAAGAGCGCATTGATGTCTCACCAACAATCAGTGATGCAGAACTTGAGGCGTTGGCCCTTGCACACCCAACGATTGTTGCCGAACTAGGCGCAAACGCACCGAAAAAGGTCATTGCGCGCGCGCCAAAACTAGTTAATATCGTCGCTTAATACTCGCGCGAGTAGTTCCACAATGTGAAAGGCGCTGTCAATGAAGACAATTCTAGATGCCATCGGTAATACGCCTTTAATTAATATTGAAGGAATCTGGGTCAAGATGGAGTTTATGAATCCATCTGGTTCTATCAAAGCGCGAATTGCTAAATACATGATTGAACGCGCAGAAGCTGAAGGTTTGTTAAAACCCGGTGACACTATTGTTGAAGCAAGTAGCGGTAATACTGGAAATGCAATGAGCATGGTTGCAGCAGTAAAGGGTTACAAGATGTTGGTGATCATGCCCGATGGAATGAGCCCAGAGCGCACAGCAATCTCCCAAGCATTTGGCGCAGAAGTTCATACCATGGGAGATTTCCATGTTAATGATGCGTTAGAAGAAGCACGTCGCCGTGGAGCAATGCCAGGATTTTTCTCACCTCAACAGTTCGATAATGAATGGAACGTAGAAGAGAACCGTCAATGGCTAGGTCAAGAGATTTTGCAACAGATGCCAGTTCTTCCAGATCTAGTAATTGGTGGAGTCGGAACGGGCGGAACAATTGTTGGTGTGGGACAAGCTTTCAAAGCTGCAAATCCCAACTGCAAAGTTATTGCGCTAGAGCCATCTGAATCTTGCACAATTTTGTGTGGAGAAGTCTCAAAGCATTTGATTGAAGGCATTGCCGATGGCTTCATTCCAGGTATTGTTACTCGCCATCATCATGAATTAGATGGAGTTATTGATGTGGGCTCAGAAGAGTCAATTGCTGAAATGCGCCGCATCGCACGCGTGCATGGCATCTTTGTGGGCCCCTCATCAGGAGCGCACTTAATTGCTGCCAAGAGATTAAAGGAGCAGTACGGTGTTGAAAACGTCGTTACTTTCTTCTGTGATGAGGGCGAAAAATACATTAACGATTACTGGATTAAGAAGTAAATATCCACACCCTTTAGCCTCAAGTAATCCTGTTTTGTCATTGCCCTGAACTATTGAGGCATGGAGTATTTCTCACAAATATTTGAAAAGCTAGCCACCTGGTGGTTTGACCTCAATTTCACCCCCAGCCAAAAACGAGCCCTGCTTGTCATTTCGGCAGTAGTCGTTGTTATCTCGGTATTTATTGTCATTAGAGGAAATACGGCTGAGGTCACTGCTCCACCAGTAATTGTGGAGCAAGTCCAAGCTCCACAGATATTTGTAGATGTGACTGGCGCAGTAAATACACCAGGTGTTTACACGCTCACTGCAAGCTCTCGTGTAATCGATGCAATTAAAGCCGCTGGAGGATCAGCAACTGGAGCAGACCTGAGCACTATTAATCTGGCAAGAGTGTTGGCAGATGGTGAGCAGATTTACGTGGATGCTGTAGTAACTAATAGTAAAGGCGTTAGAGCCAGTGCGACAAAGCGCAGCGGACCAATAAGTATTAACCGCGCAACAGTTAGTGATTTTGATTCACTCGACGGGATTGGTCCTGTAATTGCGCGGCGTATATTCGAGTATAGGAAAACACACGGTCCGTTCATGACAATTGAAGATCTGCAAAAAGTGAGCGGAATCGGTGAGGCAAAATTCGCACAAATCAAAAGCAAAATACGCATTTAATCGACTACAGAGCAGTTGCTCTGGGTGGTGCAATCTGGACAGGTGCGTTATTACAAAGTGCGTGCCCCCCATGGCAAATCTCATTTGCCGCATTAGCCTTAGGCGCACTTTCTTTGCTCAGTAGAAAAGCACGCTTTAGCGTCATCATCTGTGCACTTCTACTAGGTTCAACGGTAATGTCTATTCGCCAGGCATCTTTGGCCAATAGCCAAATAACCAGATTCTTTATGCAGAGTGCAACGGTTACAGCTGAAGTAGTTACAGATCCTAGTAAAACTAGCACTGGAAACTATTCATTTATTGCACGTGCGATATTGGTTAATAACAGTTCGATTCAGTACAAATTGCGAGTGCCAATACGTGTGATGACATCACATCGTAGTGTGACAAAACTCTTGCCGGGGCAAAGATTTAGCGCCCAAGGGCGAATTGTGTCAAGCAAAGAGGCGCGGGTTGCTGCCTTAGTTGTCATAAAAGATGACATCAACATTCATACACAGCCTTCGCGTTGGGCAAGTGTGTTGGGTGCAATTCGCTTAGGTCTTCGCTCACTTTCCGGTGATGGAGATGCAGGTGCACTCATACCTGGCATGGTGCTGGGGGATACATCCAAACAAAGCGCGCAGTTCAAAGAGTCAATGAAGCGATCTGGCTTAACTCACTTAGTTGCAGTAAGTGGTGCCAATTTTGCACTAGTTTCAGCTTTTGTCTTATGGCTCATGCAGTTTCTATTCTCAAAAATGAAGTTCCGCCTCTCTGCAACTGCTATCTCTCTGATTGCATTTATTGCACTTGTTCGACCGTCGCCATCAGTACTACGAGCCGCTGCTATGGCAGCAGTTTTATTGATTGCACTAAGCACCAAACGTGGACGCGATTCACTTCCTGCTTTGGGTTTCGCAATGGCAGCTGTTGTCATAGTGGATCCATGGCAGGCGCGTGATGCAGGTTTTGCTCTCTCTGTCTTAGCAACCGCAGGTCTTCTTCTTTTTGCACCTGTTCTGATTGAAAAACTTTCATCTCACATGCCACTTAAGTTGGCTCAAGCCCTATCTCCACCAATTGCAGCAACAGTTTTCTGCTCACCCATCATCGTTGCGCTCTCGGGTTACTTAGCCCCGATGAGCATCATTGCTAATTTATTAGCGGCTCCCTTTGTTGCCCCCATCACGATTGTTGGCTTTATTGCGGCTCTTTTTTCACCTTTTGCCTCATTCATATCCTCAGTATTGATTTGGTTCATTCGCATTCCTGCAGGGGCAATTGCACTCATTGCACATTGGGCATCTAGCTTTCCCGTTCTTACTATACAAACTGGAAGGGTTGGCTTTCTTATAGTTGTCAGCTTCACCCTGCTGGCTTGGTTGTTTAAGAAATGGTTTAAATACATTGTGATCTTTACCTTGATAATTCTCATCTCTATTACGTGGTTGCAACGTTGGCCAGGAGGGGATTGGCAGGTGGCTAATTGTGATATCGGTCAGGGAGATTCGATGGTCATTAACTTAGGTAATCACCGTGGAATAGTTATTGATGTTGGCCCCGATGCTGTTGCAGAAGATCGATGTTTGAAAGCCTTAGGAGTAAAAGAGATTCCACTTCTCATTCTTTCGCACTTCCATGCAGATCACGTTGCAGGATTACCGGGGGCTTTAAACAAGCGCACTGTTGGACAAGTTTGGGTCAGCGTTAACTCCGCACCGCTTATGGAAAGCGCTAAGGCTCAAGCAGCTCTCAAGGGAGTGGAAATAGTTAAGGTAGTTCGGGGAATGAGTTCAAAGGTTGGAGCATTAGATATCAAAGTACTTTGGCCAACTTTGAGTTCAATGAGCTTTGAAGATATGCCTGGTGATGGATCTCAAATTAACAACTCCAGTATTGCCACTTTGATTACGAGTAATGAGTTTTCAATTTTTACAGGTGGGGATATAGAGCCTCCAGTTCAGCAAATTTTGGTGAAAGATGTCTTCCCTGTTGATGTATATAAGGTCAGTCACCACGGTTCTAGATATCAGGATTTAGCATTCATGGCTGCGCTTCAACCGCGTATTTCAATTATCTCGGTGGGTATGGGTAATTCTTATGGGCACCCAGCGGTGCAAACTCTGGATGCGCTGGCTAGACTCGGCTCAGTGGTTCTACGTACGGATATAGATGGTGCGATTGCAGTTCAAGTGCGAAATCATCAATTCGCGGTGCGAAAAGCCAAGGGACGATTCAATTTCATTAGATGGGGGTAGATACATAGTGAATTACTTTTACCTCATCCTGGGATCAGAGGCTGCTCTTGCCGATAGAGCACTTGCAAAGCTCACTTCTCAACTAAAAGATGAGAATTGTGAGATTTCAACTCTCTTCGCACCAGATGCAATCGTTGGTGATATCGCAGATGCACTTGCTCCATCACTTTTTTCAGAGCGTCGAGGATTAATAATCCGCGATCTCCAAGATTTACCTGAAGATTCTAAAGATGAATTGACAAGATATTTAGATTCGCCAGATCCAACAATGACTGTAATTTTTGTTCATAAAGGTGGCGTCAAAGGCAAAGCATTATTAGATGCAATTAAAAAGTTAAAACCAGAGATAATTGCTTGTGAGCCAATTAAGAAAGAAGCTGAGAAGGAAGAGTTTGTTCGAAACCTTTTTCTTGATTTGAAGCGAAAGGCCACCCCAGGCGCAATCACTGCATTAGTTGGGGCGTTGGGAAATGATTTGCGCGAACTTCAATCAGCGGTGGGGCAGATTGCAGCAGATGCACCTTCTGGAACTATCGATGAAGTAATTATCGACAAGTTCCATCGAGGCAGAGTGGAAACAACCGGTTTTGATGTTGCCGATGCAACGTTGGATGGTAATTTGCCAGAAGCACTGATTGCACTTCGTAGCGCATTAGAAACTGGAACTGATCCAGTAATGATTACAAGTGCTATTGCTTCATCTCTTCGCTCACTTGCCAAAGTTTCAGGTGCCAATCGCGCTATGAAATCTTTTGAACTTGCAGGACAATTGGGAATGGCTCCTTGGCAAATAGATAAGGCCCGCAGACAATTAAATCGTTGGACACCAGCTCAAATAGCCGATGCCGTTGGGGCCATTGCCCTCGCCGATGCCCAAGTTAAAGGCGCGGCCAGTGATCCCATTTACGCCCTAGAGAAGGCATTGACCCGTATTGCCCAAAAGGGCTAGAAATCGCAATTTGACCCTAGCCTAGAGGCTGCGTACCCTTGACCTCTGCCCGAAGGAACCTTTGGTTCTTGCCATGGGCTAAAAATGAACTGGAGTTACACGTGTACGCAATCGTTAAAGCTGGCGGCCATCAGGAGAAAGTGGCAGTTGGGGACACAGTCACTGTCGATCGTATCGACGCTGCTGTTGGAGCAACTGTTTCATTTCCTGCAGTGCTCCTAGTAGATGGTGCATCCGTTACTTCAGATCCAAAGCTTCTCTCTGGCGTTAAGGTCACAGGCGAAGTACTTGAAGAGACTAAGGGCCCAAAAATCGATATTTTGCGTTACAAGAACAAGACAGGTCACCGTCGTCGTCAGGGATTTCGCGCTAAGCAGACTCTCGTTAAAATTACCGCCATCAACGGCGCGAAGTAAGGGATAAATAAATGGCAAGTAAGAAGGGTGTCTCCTCGACACGAAATGGTCGCGATTCAAATGCGCAGTACCTCGGCATCAAGCGCTTTGGCGGACAAGAAGTTAATGCAGGCGAAATTCTAGTTCGCCAACGCGGAACCCATTTTCACCCAGGCAAGAACGTTGGACGCGGTAAGGACGACACACTGTTTGCATTAGCAGCTGGTGCAGTCGAATATGGTCGCGCTCGCGGACGCCGTGTAGTAAATGTTGTGGTTCCGGTAGCTCTATAAAAGGTTTCTCTATAAAGGGCGAGCCGTAATCACACGGCTCGCTTTTTTATTTTCTGCACTGAAGGGAGTTCATGACATGACAACATTTGTTGATCGTGTGACTCTCTATGCCTCTGCTGGAAAAGGTGGAGATGGTTGTGTCTCTGTAAAACGTGAAAAATTTAAGCCACTAGGTGGACCAGATGGCGGTAACGGTGGACGCGGCGGCGACGTAATTCTTGTTGTTGACCCAAGCGTTACAACTCTGCTTGATTTCCACCATTCACCACACCGTAAAGCAACATCAGGTCATCAAGGTTATGGTGATCGCAAAGATGGACATCAGGGTGAAGACTTAATCCTAGGAGTCCCAAACGGAACAGTTATTTTTGATGCTGACGGTGAACAGATTGCTGACCTTGTTGGAACTGGCACAACTTTTATTGCAGCCCAAGGTGGTTTTGGTGGCCTTGGAAACATGGCTCTGGCATCATCAAAGCGACGTGCACCAGGCTTTGCATTATTGGGTGAACCAGGGGAAGAGCGCACACTTTTCCTTGAACTTAAATCAGTTGCAGACATCGCACTTGTTGGTTATCCAAGTGCTGGAAAGTCATCTCTTATTGCAGCTATATCTGCAGCGCGTCCAAAGATTGCTGATTATCCATTTACTACCCTTGCGCCAAATTTAGGTGTTGTTCAAGCAGGGGAGACTCGTTTCACAGTTGCTGATGTTCCAGGTTTGATTCCAGGTGCTAGCCAAGGAAAGGGCTTGGGCCTTGAATTCTTGCGCCATGTTGAGCGCTGCGTTGCACTCGTGCATGTTCTGGACTGTGGAACTTTAGAAATAGATCGTAATCCAGTGCAAGATCTTGAAGTCATTGAGAATGAATTAGCTATTTATGGTGGTTTAGAAGATCGAATAAGAATCATTGCGCTGAACAAGACTGATATTCCAGATGGCAAAGCTATGGCAGATATGGTTGAAGGTGAATTGCGCGAGCGAGGCTATGAGGTCTACCAAGTCTCCGCTGCATCACGTGCAGGATTACAAGACCTGACTTATGCGATGGCTCGCCAGATTCAAAAGGATCGTGCTGCTGCGGCTGCCGCTGAAGTCCGCACACGCATTATCTTGCGCCCAGTTGCAGTTGATGATTCCGGCTTTGAAGTTAAAGCAAATGCAGATGGTTCATTTAATGTTCGTGGTAAGAAGGTTGAGCGTTGGGTTCGTCAAACTAACTTTAAAAATGCTGAAGCAATTGGTTACCTAGCCGATCGTTTAGCGCAATTAGGTGTTGAAAAGGAGCTCTTTAAAAAAGGCGCAGTTGCTGGAAGTGAAGTCCGTATTGGTGATGGCCTGACTCAAGTTGTATTTGATTGGGAGCCAACAATTGAAGCTGGGGCAGAGCAGTTAGCTGGTCATTTGCATCGTCGTGGCGAAGATTCACGGCTTGAATCAACGTGGCAGCAGACCGAGCGTGTTGATGATGTTCTTAGCGATGACGAGTTAGCAAAGCAGTGGGAATACAACGTTGAAGACCCACATACGCCTAAGATTTCAGCAGTTGAAGTGAATGAATCAGAGGATGGAGATGACAAGTGAGCCGAGCGCAGATTACTTCTGCAAAGCGCATCGTCATCAAGATTGGCTCATCCTCTCTCACTGGTAAAGCCGGTTCTGCACTAGATGCACATGCAGTCAATAAACTTGTAGAGCTTGTTGCAACATGCAAGGCACGTGGATCTGAAGTAGTCGTTGTTTCCTCAGGAGCTATCGCCGCAGGCCTTGCTCCTTTGGGTCTGACTACGCGTCCAAAGGATTTAGCAACACAACAGGCAGCAGCCTCAGTGGGCCAAGGCCTTCTGATTGCTCAATACACGCAAAGTTTCCATCGCCACTCAATTACTGCTTCGCAGGTATTGCTCACTACTGAAGATGTAGTGCGCCGATCTCATTATCAAAATGCACAGCGAACCCTCTATCGCTTACTTCAACTTGGAGTCGTTCCTATCATTAATGAAAATGACACAGTTGGTACTGGTGAAATCCGATTTGGCGATAATGATCGCCTTGCAGCTTTAGTAGCACTTTTGATCAGTGCAGATTTGTTAGTTCTTGTTTCTGATATTGATGCCTTATATGACGCTCCACCAACACAACCAGGTGCAAAGCGCATTCATGAAGTTTCATCCGTTGTCGATATTGAAAATGAAACGCTTGGTGGTGCAGGTTCTTCTGGAGTTGGTAGCGGGGGAATGGTTACTAAAGTTGAAGCTGCGCGCATTGCGACCTCGGCCGGTATTCCGATGCTGCTGACATCATTAGAAGATTCTGATAAAACTTTGGCAGGCAAAGATTTTGGTACACATTTCCATGCACATGCAAGTAAAACAACTTCAAGACTTCTCTGGCTTGCTCATGCAACAAAACCTCATGGCAAGTTGATTCTGGATGCTGGAGCAGTCAAAGCAATCCTTGAACGAGGAGTGTCTTTGCTTCCAGCAGGAGTCACTGCGGTAGAGGGTGAATTTATTGCAGGAGATGCCATTGAATTAGTGGGACCTGACGGTGTCATAATTGCTCGTGGTTTAGTTGCCTTTGATTCAGAGGATCTACCAAAGATGTTGGGTCGTTCGACAAAGGAATTAGCTGCAGAAATGGGCGCTGAGTATGAGCGCGAGTTAGTTCACCGCGATGATTTAGTGCTAATTTAAATTAATAAATAGCTTTTACAACAGACTTACCTATTGCTTTATTTGTGAGATAGCCAATAACCTAGCGCGCATTAATTACCCTTGAGAAAGAGCCGACATGAATCCTGTAAAAATCGCTGATTATGGTCTATCTGAAGAGTTTGGATACTTGCCGCATAATGACCCAGCGCAACAACTCTCTCCTGGAAATGAAGAATGGGATCACTTTGCTTCGAAAATCCCTAAGCTATTAATGGGAAATGATTTCCGTAAGCGAGTAAAAGCTCTTCCAGATTTCAATGTTGCTGCTCTTAAAACACAAGCAGATAAATCAAGGGCAATGATGATTTTAAGTTATATCGGCCAGGCTTATCAGTGGAGTGATAATTCTCCAGCAACAATTTTTCCAAAAAAACTAGCCTTACCTTGGTATGAAGTTGGACTTTTAGTTGGCCGGCCTCCAATACTTTCTTATCAAAGTTATGCCTCGGATAATTGGCGACGCCTTAATCCCAATGGTCCTATCGAATGTGGAAATATTGCGCTACTCCAATGCTTCCTTGGTGGTCAGGATGAAGAATGGTTCATTTTGATTCATATAGATATTGAGAAAAAAGCTGGAAAGGCACTTAAAGCTATTGAACTGGCTCAAGCAAGTGTTGTGGATAGAGATTCTGATATCCTTGAAAAAGCTTTAATCCAATTAAGGGATGCACTTCAATCGATGTATGACGTTTTATGTCGGATGCCAGAGCGATGTGATCCATATATTTATTTCCACCGAGTTCGCCCATACATTTTTGGTTGGAGAAATAATCCCTCACTTCCTAACGGTGTTATTTATGAGGGGGTGGATGCTTATGGTTCTAAGGGTCAAGTATTTCGAGGTGAGACTGGTGCACAAAGTGCAATCATTCCAGCTATGGATGCAATCCTTGGAATCACCCATGAGAAGGATGAACTCCGAGATTACTTAATGGAGATGCGCGGTTACATGCCGCCGATGCATGTGAAGTTCATTGAGGCCGTAGAAGCTGGCCCTTCTGTGCGAAATATGGTCACCTCACTTGCCGATACAAAATTGAAAACAATCTTTAATGAATGCGTCAGTATTGTTGGTGACTTCAGAGCTAAACATTTGGAATATGCAGGCACATATATCCATGCGCAAGCACAGGCCACTCCGGGAAATCCATCTGCAGTGGGAACCGGTGGAACACCATTCATGGTCTATTTACGTAAGCACAGGGACGAATCAAAGCAACAACTCATTAGTTGATTGAGTGGCTGTAAGAATTATTCAATGCGAATAATGCCTGGCTCCCGGTAGGCTTTGCTTTATGAGCGCAACGAAATTGGTCAATGGCTTGGCAGATACCGCACGCCTTGCTGCACGCACTTTGAGTGCTGCCTCAGGAGCTGAACGTAGTGCAGCCCTTAATGCAATAGCTGACGCTGTACTCGCCCGAAGTGCTGAAATCCTTGCAGCCAATGAAGAGGATATGGCGCGAGCTAGATTGGCAAAAATTAATGATTCTTTACTTGATCGTCTTTTGCTTACACCTGCCAGAATTGAAGGAATTGCCAAGAGTGCTCGTGAAGTAAGTCAGTTGCCTGATCCACTTGGCATTACACTGCGACACTCAACTTTGCCCAATGGAATCGATCTACGACAAATCACAGTGCCATTTGGTGTTATTGGAATGATTTATGAAGCTCGACCAAATGTCACTATTGATGCAGCTGCAATCTTGTTAATGTCTGGTAACGCTGCACTATTACGGGGCTCTTCCAGTGCTGCCTCTAGTAACAAGATTTTGGTTACTGTCATTCGAGATGCACTTAAGACGACGAAGATTTCCCCAGAAGTTGTGCAACTAGTTCCCTCTGGAGATCGTGAAACTGTTACAGCCTTGCTTAATGCCCGCGGGAAAGTTGATCTTGTCATTCCGCGCGGGAGCGCATCATTGATTCGCGCAGTTGTTGATGAGTCAAAAGTGCCAACAATTGAAACTGGTGCTGGTGTTTGCCATGTCTATGTTGATGAGTTTGCAGATCTGACTAAGGCTGTCCCAATTATCATTAACTCAAAGACCCAACGTCCAAGTGTGTGTAATGCTGCCGAGACATTGTTAATACATGAATCTATTGCCAAGAATTTTGCACCGGTTGCCTTGAAAGCACTTCATGATGCGGGTGTAGTTCTTCATGGAGATGCGCGCACGCTTGCATTGGCTGGATCAATACCAATCAAATTAGCAAATGAAGAGAATTTCTGCACAGAGTATGGAACTCTAGAGATGAATGTAGCAATCGTAGATTCTGTTGATGATGCCAGTGCTCACATTGCAAAGTACGGAACCAAGCACACTGAAGCGATTCTTACTGAAAATAAAGCAAATGCTCAGAGATTTATTGCACTGAGTGATTGCGCCGCAGTCATGGTGAATGCATCCACACGGTTTACAGATGGTGGGCAAATGGGATTTGGTGCAGAAATTGGAATTTCAAATCAAAAACTCCATGCCCGTGGGCCTATGGGTCTAGAAGCTATGACAACTACTACCTGGATTGTTACTGGAGACGGGCAAATTCGCAGTTAAGTGCGAAATTAATTAGACTGATCCCATGACCAGCCTTTCCCGCGATGATGTAGCAAAACTTGCTGGTCTTGCTCGAATTGAAATGAGCGACGAAGAGCTTGTTTCACTCTCTAATGAATTTACTGTCATCTTGGATGCAGTTGCTCGTGTTCAAGAAGTCGCTGGTGCTGATGTAGTTGCTACTTCGCACCCACTTCCACTTCGTAACGTTTTTCGCCCCGACGTAGTGATTCCCTCACTTTCACCAGCAGAAGCGTTATCTGGTGCACCTGCTCAGGAAGAACAGCGTTTTCGTGTTCCTCAGATTCTGGGTGAAGAATGATTCGCAACTCAGCCTCAGAAATGGCTAGCAAGTTAGCTAGTGGAGAAGTTACTTCAGTTGCACTAACTCAAGCACACCTAGATCAAATCTCGGCAGTTGATAAAGATGTTCATGCTTTCTTACATGTCGATACTGAAGGCGCACTTTCTCAAGCTGCAGCCGTCGATGCAAAGCGCAAAAGTGGAGAGAAGCTCTCGCGATTAGCGGGAGTCCCACTTGCCCTTAAAGATGTGATGACGCAAAAAGGAATTCCAACAACGTGTGGCTCCAAGATACTTGAAGGTTGGCGTCCACCTTATGATTCAACTGTTGTAACAAATTTGAAGAAAAATGGCATTGTTATTTTAGGTAAGACAAATATGGATGAATTTGCAATGGGATCATCCACCGAAAACTCAGCTTACGGTCCAACACATAATCCTTGGGATTTAACGCGCATCCCTGGCGGTTCAGGTGGTGGATCAGCTGCGGCATTGGCTGCATTTGAGGCACCTCTTGCAATTGGAACTGATACTGGTGGATCTATTCGCCAACCTGCAGCTGTTACTGGAACTGTTGGAGTAAAACCAACTTATGGTGGCGTCTCTAGATATGGCCTTGTTGCTTTCTCTTCATCCCTTGATCAAGCAGGACCATGTGCTCGTACGGTTCTAGATGCTGCCTTGTTGCACGAAGCCATTGCAGGTTATGATCCAAAAGATTCTACATCCATAAATGCTCCTGTTCCTGCAGTTGTTGTAGCGGCAAAAGCTGGAAATGTTAAGGGAATGAAAATTGGTGTTGTAAAGGAACTTAATGGTGATGGCTACCAAAAAGGTGTGCGCACTCGTTTTGAGGAATCACTTGAATTACTTGCAGCTGCCGGTGCTGAAATTGTTGAAGTATCCGCGCCTAACTTTGAATATGCCCTTGCTGCGTATTACTTAATCGCACCATCTGAATGCTCATCTAACCTAGCTCGTTTTGATGCAATGCGTTACGGCCTTCGTGTAGGTGATAACGATGGTGCATCTGCTGAATCAGTTATGAATTTAACCCGCGAGGTTGGTTTTGGTCGTGAAGTAAAGCGCCGCATAATTCTTGGAACATATGCGCTTTCATCTGGTTATTACGATGCTTATTACGGCAGTGCACAGAAAGTTCGCACGCTTATTACTCAAGACTTTAACAAAGCATTTGAAAAGGCTGATGTTTTGGTTTCACCAACATGCCCAACAACAGCATTTAAAATCGGAGAAAAGACAAATGACCCATTAGCTATGTATCTCAATGACATTGCAACGATTCCTGTGAACATGGCTGGTATTGGCGGAATGTCATTGCCTTCAGGTGTCGCAGGAGAAGATGGTTTACCAGTTGGCTTCCAAATCATGTCACCAGTGATGAAAGATGATCGTATGTATTCAGTAGGAGCATCCCTTGAAGCCGCACTGCTTTCAAAGTGGGGAGCACCATTGCTCTCAACAATTCCAGCGTTAGCAGGAAGCAAATGAGCCTGACATACGAGGAGGTTGTAGCAAAGTACGAACCAGTACTGGGTCTTGAAGTTCACGTCGAACTCAATACAAACTCAAAAATGTTTTGTGGCTGTTCCACTATTTTCGGTGCTGAACCAAATACACAAACTTGTCCCGTTTGTTTAGCTCTGCCAGGTGCTCTGCCAACTGTTAATGAGAGGGCGATTGAATCAACGATTAAAATAGGTCTGGCTCTGAACTGCTCTATTGCACCCTTTAGTCGCTTTGCTCGTAAAAACTATTTCTACCCAGATATGCCAAAGAACTTCCAGATTTCACAGTATGACGAGCCCATCTGTGTTAACGGCTATGTTGATGTTGAAATTGAAACTGATGAAGGTCCAAAGGTGTTCCGCATCGAAGTAGAGCGCGTTCACATGGAAGAAGACACTGGAAAGTCTTTACACGTGGGTGGTGCTACTGGGCGCATTCATGGCGCAGAGTATTCTCTTCTTGATTACAACCGTGCAGGAATTCCTTTGGTTGAAATTGTCACCAAGATTGTTCCTGGCACTGGTAAATATGCCCCCGAGGTCGCAAAGGCATACGTTGCAGAGTTGCGCGACATCTTGCGCTCACTTGGTGTTAGCGATGTAAAGATGGAGCAGGGATCCCTTCGCTGCGATGCAAATGTTTCATTACGCTTAATTGGTTCTGATGTTCTTGGAACTCGCTCTGAAACTAAAAACGTAAACTCTCTTCGCTCTGTTGAGCGTGCTATTCGAGGCGAAATGATTCGACATGCTGAACGTCTCAATAGTGGAGAGCGCGTAAAGCAAGAGACCCGCCATTTCCAAGAAGACACAGGTTTAACTCGCTCCGGCCGCTCGAAAGAACAAGCCGAGGATTATCGATATTTTCCAGAACCAGATTTAGTTCCAGTTGCACCAGATGCAGCATGGATTGAACAACTACGTGCAGCTTTACCTGAGCGACCATCCATCCATCGCAAACGTTTACAAGAACAATGGGCAGTTCCCGATAAGGAAATGTCAGCGATGATTAACGCTGACGTATTAGATGTTGTTGAAGCAACTGTTGCACTAGGCGCAGACCCTGCTAAAGCACGTAGCTGGTGGTTAGGTGAGATTTCTCGAATAGCTAACGAAAGAGATGTTGCAATTAAGGATCTATCTATCTCAGCTACAGATGTGGCTGAGATTGTGGCACTTGTTAATGCTGGAGAATTAACAGACAAACTAGCTCGCCAAGTTGTTGAAGGCGTTATTGCTGGAGAAGGAAGGCCTTCAGCCATTATTGCTGCGCGTGGAATAAAAGTAGTTAATGATGATTCAGCATTGATGGCTGCAATTGAGCGCGCATGTGCTGGTCAACCAGAGACTGCGCAAAAGGTTCGCGATGGCCATTTACCAGCAGCAGGTGCATTAATTGGAATGGTTATGAAAGATACAAAGGGTCAAGCAGATGCAGCTAAAGTTCGTGCGCTTTTATTAGCTCATCTTGGACAATCAGAAGGCTAGACTGAGCGCATGCCAAACATGAAGCCACGCTCAGGTGTTGTTACTGATGGATTAGAGCGCGCCCCTGCACGTGGAATGTTTCGTGCTGTCGGTATGGGAGATGAAGACTGGGTTAAACCTCAAATTGGTATCGCTTCATCTTGGAATGAGATAACTCCATGTAATTTATCTTTAGATCGCCTGGCAAAAGCATCAAAGCAAGGAGTTCGAGATGCAGGTGGATTTCCAATGCA
>SXYM01000070.1 GCA_005789205.1 Actinomycetota bacterium
ATTTGAAGGATGAACTAATACGTCATAGCGACCAGGTTCAACAGAAGGTGCTGCAACTTTCTCACCCAAAAGTGAAGGAAGCTCTGCAATTTCCTCATCCCATTTCCAATGGGAGTTACCCATCCACTCCCAGCCAAAGCCTGCGGGTTGGGCCAATGTGCGCATGGATTCAAAGCCATGATCACCAATAGAGATTGCTTCAATCTGAGTTTGAATGCGAACACGCTGTTGTGTGGTGCTGGTGCCATATGAATCGGCGTAGTGTTTTTGCTCTTTAACAAACATGGTGTGGGCAGATGTGTGATTAACGTTTGCACTTTTGAGTAAGCGATTACTTAAATCTGCTAGGCGATCCTTTTTATCTGAGTCAGTGACTGAGAATGGATCGATTTCGTAATCTGATACCCAAGTTTGGTTTGCATACACAGGCTCTGTCACAAGTGAAACTAACTCTGTTGAGAGTGGCTTTGATGTCTTAGCCATAGCAACTGCAGTTAGTGCTAGCTTTTTAGCAATATCTACAGAGATTTCAGGAGATGAAGCAAAACCCCAAGCTCCATTGACGATAACGCGAACACCTAAACCGGCATTGGTCTCATCACTTTGTGTCTCAGGACGAGCATCACGCAGCGAGAGCAAACCATTGCGCGTGCGCTCTATTCGCACATCAACATGGGATGCACCGGCGTTTTTTGCGGTGCTAATGGCGACATCACTAACTGCTGCTAGTGGAAGGGCTAGGAAATCTGCATCAACGTTTTTATTCACCCCCGAACCTTATGATGAATGAGGTAGTTGTGCATAGGTGGGCTTCATAAGAGACTGATTTGCTGTCAGGTAGAATTGCCTTTACGATTAACTTGTTTAAGGGGAGTACCTCACTACAGCTACCTCGTCAATACGGTGTAAAAACCCGGGGCGCTGGCCGTTCACACGGTTAGGGAGACCTTGACCATGCTTTATCCATGGCTATCAAGGGAGAATTTTGTGCAGGTTTCAACACTCATCTGGTCTATAACGGTAGGACTAATTTTCGTCCTAATTTTAGTAGATTTACTGACAGCGACTCGCAAAGCCCATGATGTTAAATTCAAAGAGGCCGTATTAACAACATTATTCTATGTCAGCATTTCAATTGGCTTTGGCCTTTGGGTCTGGTCCTATTTTGGATCAACCTATGGCACTGAATTCTTTGCCGCATACTTAGTTGAATACTCACTCTCTATTGATAACTTGTTTATTTTCGTAATTATTTTGGCCCAGTTTGCAGTGCCCAGTATTCATCACCAAAAAGTCTTACTCATCGGTGTCATGTTGGCCCTTGTCTTGAGAGCAATCTTTATTTCCATTGGAGCCGTTGCAATATCTGCCTTCTCCTTTACTTTTGCGATATTTGGAGCAATCCTGATTTGGACAGGAATTGGACTATTCAAGCACTGGGATGAAGATCCAGAACCAAATGATAATTTCTTGGTTCGTACTCTGAGAAAACGTATGTCCATGGTCAATGAGTACCATGGCTCAAAACTGTTTATAAAAGAGAGTGGCAAGCGTTATGCAACACCAATGTTCTTGGTCATTATTGCAATTGGGTCAACAGATCTTCTTTTTGCCCTAGATTCAATCCCAGCAACTTTTGGAGTTACCTCTCAAACCTTCCTAGTCTTTACAGCTAACGCCTTTGCACTATTGGGTCTGCGCGCCTTATATTTCCTCATAAAGGGCTTGCTCGATAAGTTAATTTACCTATCCCTAGGTCTTTCCTTCATCTTAATCTTCATTGGAATCAAGCTCATGCTCACTTATGCACATGAAATCTTTGATAACGTTCCAAAGATTCCTACACCAGTAAGTCTTGCTGTAATTGCAACAATTTTGCTGATATCAACCATTGCTAGCTTGATCAAGAGTAAGCAGAATCCTGAAATGAAGGCTACCGCTGGACGCATTACCGACCACAACGATGAGGACAATAAGTGAAGAAAAAATGGTTGCTCTTGCCCAAGAGATTGAGGCAGATCATCGCTTTTTCTGTGGGTTCATTTTTAGTTCTGGCCGGCGTAGTTTTAATTGTCCTTCCAGGTCCTTTCACAATGCCATTAGTAATTGCTGGTTTATTTGTTCTAGCCGTTGAATTTGCTTGGGCCGAGAGGTTTTTAGCAAAAGCTAAAGTTCATGCGAACAAGATTGTGCCTAAGAAATATAAGAAATAAGTGTGGCATAATTGCCACATGCCCCACACCATCACATGCGTAGTTTTAGAGGCTGATGAATGGGTGCGGCTGAGAGATATTCGCTTAAGAGCTCTTCTTGAAAGCCCACATGCATTTGGTGGCACCTTTGAGAAAGAAAACCTCTTTGATGAACAACAGTGGCGATTAGATTTTCTTAAGCAGGCTCACATAGTTGCTGCAGTGGATGGTTTTGATGCAGCAATGATGTATGTAGAAAATCTTGAAGGTGATTTTGGTGCCACTTGCTGGATTGGTGGATGTTGGAGTGATCCTGATTTTCGTGGAACGGGCTTGATGCGAGCCATGTTTGAATTTCTAGATAATCAAGCCACAGAACGAAATTGGTCAGTTCAAGGCCTTGGTGTTTGGACAGATAACACTGCAGCAATCGCAGCTTATGAAAAGCTAGGCTTTGTTGAGATGGGTGGACCCCAAGCGAGCACACGGCAGCCTGGAAAGTTTTATCAGCGAATGATTAGAAAGACAGCTGGAGTTTAAATCTCTGAAACTTGATACTTAGCCTTTGCTAACCATGCTGGATTAATCTCAACACCCCAACCTGGCCCCTGTGGAATCTGTACTTTCCCACCTTCAATTGCAAAGGGATTTCCTAGAAAGAGATCTCTTTGCCATGGGTAATACTCAAAGCCCTCAATTGAGAACTCTAGATATTTGCCAGCGTTCGGAATTGCTCCTAAAAGGTGCATAGTGCAGATGGTTACGAGGGAAAGATTGGCGCTGTGGGGAGTTATCGGCATTCCTGCCTTCTTTGCCATTTCTACAACTCTTAATGTTCTCCAGATTCCACCCATATACATAATGTCAGGCTGTAATACATCGACAGCATGCATATCAATCATTTTCTTCCAGGTGGTTAGATCCCAATCTTGTTCTCCGCCAGTTACATCAATACTCAACGCGTCAGTTACTTGTTTGGTCTCCTCAAGCTCCCAGTATTTGCATGGCTCTTCAAAGTGGCCAATGCCCTCTGCTTCTAAAAGCGCACCAACTTCAATTGCGCGCTTAGGTGAAAACCCACTGTTGCCATCTACTAACTTTGAAATTCCATCACCGAGTGCGCGAGAGACAACAGGGACAACTTCTTCTGTGCGCCCTAGCCACTCATCAATATCATTTCCACACTCTGCGCCAACGCGCCATTTGAATGCATCAAAACCAAACTCATCACGTAGCTTTACTAGGCGCTCTGCTTCATCCTTTGGCGTGATGTCACGGCGCATGGATGATGCATATGTGCGCAGCTTCTTAGCTGTGCCACCTAATAGTTCAACAACTGGTTTGCCTTCAACTCGCCCGCGCAAATCCCATAACGCGGTGTCTAGGCCAGCGTTAGCACGAGCGCGATAGCTTCCTGGAAATTTATGTTCACGAGCTTCAACTAAAGTCACAAGTGCTCCAATATCAGATGCATCTTTACCTAATACCCAAGGAGCTACTTGGCGATGAAAAACCTGGGCAGTGATATCTGAGTGATAGTTAGAGGTCTGTCCCCATCCAATGTGACCATCAGATGTTGTTACCTTTACAAAGCAAACAAACTCATCCGTAAAAGTTTCAAGCTTTATAATGGAACCAAAGATCATCCAGCTGCCTTCACGAATACCGGCATATCAAGAAGTGAAACAGAGACAGTTGCACCTGCACCAATGCCTGAGGCATCAGAGCTTGGTAACTGGGCTGTAATTTTTGTTCCATCATTCAAAGTGATGTTTAATCGACAAGAAGCCCCAAGGAAGCTTGCCGCTGCAACAGTTGCATTGCCTGACTTGCTGGCAACAACATCAACGCTCTCTGGTCGCACGAGTGCGATACCAGTTCCAGAAGTCACTGATCCTGGAAGAGTTTTTACTACGCTTCCCAGAATCTCAATTGAGCCGCCAGAAACTTTGCCTGAGATTGGGTTAGTTAATCCAACGAATTCAGCAACAAAAGAAGTCTTAGGGCGGTCATAGAGCTCTGATGGGGAAGCGATTTGTTCTAGCTGACCATTGCGCATAACTCCCACGCGATCAGCAATGCTGAGGGCTTCTTCTTGATCGTGTGTAACAAAAAGGGTGGTTGTTCCAAGCTCCATTTGAATGCGTCGGATTTCTTCGCGTAACTGTGTGCGAACTTTTGCATCAAGGGCTGAGAGAGGCTCATCCAGCAGTAATACTTTTGGTGAAATCGCAAGAGCACGGGCTAGTGCAATGCGCTGCTGCTGTCCACCAGATAACTGGTGAGGATAGTGATTCGCGTGGGTTGATAAACCAACTAAATCTAAAAGTTCAGCCGAGCGTTCTTTACGTTTTTGGCTGGAAGTTTTATGAGTTCGTAGTTTTAAGCCATATTCAACATTTTCGCGCGCAGTCATGTGTGGAAAAAGTGAGTAGGCCTGGAAAACCATTCCCATTCCACGCTTACTTGCACTTTGGAAGGTCACATCTTTGCCATCTACCATGAGTTGACCACGATCTAACTCTTGTAAACCAGCAAGGGCCCGCAGAGCAGTGGTCTTGCCACAACCTGATGGACCTAGCAGCGCGACAAGCTCACCTTGTGCGATGTCCAAACTCAGACCATCAAGTGCCTTGACCTTTCCAAAGTACTTGGCGAGGTCAACTAGTTGTACATATGTTGATGAGCTCAACGTATGGCTCCTTCTCTATTAGGCGACGTCAACATCAAGAACAGCCCCTTGACGTTTTTTATTTGGGATGAGTAATAGAAGCACTAGAACAAAGAGCAACGAAGCCACTGAGACCGCAACTGCTACTTGTCCATCCGTGCGTCCGATTTGAGCGATGACTACTTGGAAAGTCTTGAAATTTAGAATGTTCGAAATCGTAAATTCACCCAGCACCAGGGCGATTGCAATGAATGAACCATTGATGATTCCAGTTTTAATCGTTGGCATGATGATGCCAAATATGACTCGCGAAATTCCAGCACCCAAAGTTGTTGCAGCTTCAGCCAAGGTGTGGATGTCAACCGAGTCGAGGGCGGCAGAAAGTGAGCGGTATGTGTAGGGGAGAATGAGCATGGAGTACACACCAGCTAGAGTGATTGGCGATTCACTGACATTAATAGAAATCCAACGGTACAGAGGTGCAATTCCTACAACGATAACGATTGCAGGAATGGCCAGCGGTATGAGGCACAGAAGTTCAAATGGGCGACGAAGTAGAGGTAACTTTAATTGCACCCAAATAGCTGTTGGCACAACTAGGAAGAGGATTACCGCCATTACGATTGCAGCGGTAATGAGTGAGCGAGTAACAGCTTCTAACAAAGATTCCTGGGATCCAATTACTTTCCAGGCTCTCAATGAACGACCAGCATTTTCAAAACCATAAGGTTTAGTTGAAAAGTCAAACATCGCATAAAGAGGAACTAAAAGATAAAGGCCAACAACTGCAATAATTGACCAGCGCCAGATTTTTACACCTATTCCCTGTTTCATCGGCGTTGCTCCCACTTACTCACGTTGCGTCGAAGAAGTGCATAAAGGGTCATAGCGATGATGACGACTATGACCATAAAGAATGATAAAACTTTTGCTTCAGCTGGATTTGACCCACCTGTCTCACTCGTTAACGCTGTGGCAATCTGAAGTGGAGTCAAGAAATCTGCCAAATTAATTAAGACACTTGCTGTGGCATAGGCTGAAAAGGAGTTAACAAAGAGAAGAAGTGCGGCTCCTGCAAAAGAAGGGGTAAGAATTGGAATTCCAATTCGAAGCCAGTACTCGTAGAACTTACCGCCAAGTGCATCTGATGCTTCACGCCACTGGGGTTGTAAATTCTCAAGTGTGGGTAGGAATACTAAGACCATCAAAGGAATCTGGAAAAAGGTATAGAGAACGGCTAATCCGTTCATGCTGTAGAGCCAGCTGGCATCGGCAAGAAAAGTTGTAGGTAAGAATTTTGTAGCAAAAGTTAAAACTAAACCGTTAAAGCCAAAGGTTGCCAAAAAGGCAAATACAAGCATGACGCCACCGAACTGAGCTAACACGCTACTTAGCGCAACGGAGACTTTATAAAACACTCCACCTTGTTTACCCGAGGCGATCGACCATGCAAAGAGGCCACCTAAAATCGCGCCAACAATAGCTGTCTTTATTGAGATTTCAAGAGAGTTACCAAAGGCTTCCCTGGCGATAGGCGAGTTAAAAACTGCCTTGAGTTCGACCGTACTTGAAACACCGTAATTGTCTTTGAATGCACCCGACATAACATTCCATGTCGGGTAAAGAAGAAAAACTCCAGTGAAAAGGAGAAAAGGAATAGCGCCTAGATAGGCACTCTTACTGCGCCAATACCGAGAACCGGTCCTGCCAGTGGCAGAACCGGTTCCCTTGTATTGAAGCTGAGTCAAGTTAAATGACTACTTAGTTAGTTCCTACAGCTGCAGGCCATGCAGTCTTTAAGTATGCACGAGCAGCAGCGGTCTGAGCAGCTGTTGCAGCTTCTGCAGCAATCTTGCTCTTACCAATTGATGCCTTGGCAGCTGCAGATGCACGGTTGGTCTTTAGTAGGTGTAGCCAAAGAGTTGGAGTAGCTCCACCCTTTGCCCACACATCGGCACCAACTTCACCAAGTGTGTATTCCATCCATAGTCGTGCACATGCTGGATGTGGCGCCCATGCTGAAACTGCGCTGTTGTATGTAGAACCTACTGAAGCAGGTGTGAACATCTTCCAGACTTTACCAATCTTGGCAAACTCCTTAATAACACCTGCCTGTAGGTAGCCGTTATCGATCACAACTGGTGTTTGACCAGATGCGATTGTTGCCTGTGTTGGGTTTACGTTGATGAAGTTACCTGCATCTTTTAACTTCTTAAAGAATGCAACACCCTTTGAAACATCATCAAATGTTCCGCCAAGTGCCTTATTAATCATGTAGATACCGTTCATCGCAGCTGATGAACCTAGTGGATCTCCGTTAAGTGCAATCTTGCCCTTGAACTTTGGATCTAGCAGATCATCGAGTTTGGTTATTGTTCCAAGTTCTCCGCTGTAACCGATTGTCATTGTTCCAGAGTAGTTTGGTGTGATTTGTGCAGTTGGATCAACTTTGGATGCATTTGCGAGATAGTTCCAAGTTCTCACCTTGTATGGAGCATAAGTTCCTGTGTTGAGGTATTTACCTGCAACTGCTAAACCAAGATCAAAAACATCTGGTGAGCGCTTTGTGCCCTTGAGTGTTACAGCCGCATCAATTTCTTCTTGAGATGAACCTTCTGGGTTTGCCTCATCGATCTTGACTCCGTACTTCTTCTTGAAGCCATCAATCATGTCGCCGT
Organism: Actinomycetota bacterium; assembly: GCA_005789205.1. Classification (GTDB taxonomy): domain Bacteria; phylum Actinomycetota; class Actinomycetes; order Nanopelagicales; family Nanopelagicaceae; genus Planktophila. The sequence goes on from SXYM01000070.1 coordinate 7,542, forward strand.
AGTTTGCCCAGTAAAGAGGCAAAGCGATTACGTTGAGCTGTCCTTCAGCACGGCACTCTGCTTCAAGACCAGCAAGACCGCCAGCTTGACCAGCACTCGTTACCTTAGAGAAGTCACGAGCTGCATTAGCTGGTGAGCTTTGAATAACCGGAACCGCAAGTGCAGCAACAAGTGCTGCAGCTACTGATCCGCTAGTTAGTTTTGAAAACTTCACTGCGTTCCTCCTAGTTGTAAGTGGTATGTGTTTTGTCATACATCCCTACCTCTTGCACCACACGTGTTGGGCGCAAGCGGTCTGGAATTTTGTACTTACTTAAAACGAATCAGTCAAAGACCAATACGTTTCGCGCCCCCTCCCCAGCCCTTAAACGATCAAAGGCTGAGTTGAGGCTCGCTAAACCTATCCGCTCAGAGATGAGCTCGTCTAGGAATAGTTCGCCATTTAGATAACTTTTTACTAACGCTGGCACATCTTTTCTC
>SXYM01000010.1 GCA_005789205.1 Actinomycetota bacterium
ATTTCCTGTTGTCCTGGAGCACTTTCATGGTGTGAAAACTCAACTGAGATTCCCATTGCCTCAAGCAAAGTAATTGCTTGGCGGCGGAAGTCATGACCAACTACTGCTGGCGTGTGATCGAAATATCCACCTTGATCAACTGGTATCGGTGCTTTGCCGGCCTCTGGCTTTTCCTTAAATAAGAAGAATTCAATTTCTGGGTGGGTGTAACAGGTGTAACCCATGGTTGCTGCTTTTTCTAAAGTACGTCGCAACACATTGCGAGGATCAGCAGGTGATGGAGTTCCGTCCGGCATCACTATGTCGCAGAACATTCGAGCAGCACCTGGAGCTTCTGTGCGCCAAGGCAAAATAGAAAAAGTTGCAGGATCTGGTTTTGCCAACATATCTGACTCAGTCACACGTGCAAAGCCTTCAATCGCAGAACCATCAAAGCCAATACCTTCAGCAAAAGCATTCTCTAACTCAGCTGGTGCGATAGCTACAGATTTTAGAAAACCTAAAACATCTGTAAACCACAAACGCACGAAGCGAATATTGCGCTCGTCAAGGGTGCGAAGAACGAACTCTTCTTGCTTGCTGATTTCGGTGCTCATAGGCAGCATTCTTACAAATGCAGATTACGGCTGTGTTAACTCACCTTTAAATGACAAAAAAGTCAGCGTGATCCAGGTCAGTTTTTGGGGCTAAATCCTTGGTAATGACGGCGTTGGCACCGATACGAGATCCTTCACCAACGGTGACATTTCCGAGCACACGGGCACCTGCACCGATAATTACATTATTTCCAATTGTTGGATGACGCTTTCCATCTTCAATCCCACGAGCACCCAGAGTTACATCGTGATAGATCATCACATCATCGCCAACAATTGATGTTGCGCCAATAACAACCCCCATGCCGTGATCAATAAAGAATCGACGCCCAATAACTGCCGATGGATGAATCTCAATTCCTGTCGTGAAGCGCACGGCATTTGAGTGAATGCGGGCAAGAAGTTTTAACCTTCTCTTCCAAAGAAAATGCGAAATCCGATGTCCCCAAACTGCGTGCACACCTGGGTATGCCAATGCGACCTCTAAGCGATTTCGTGCTGCAGGATCATGACTGATGGCGTTATCAAGGTCTTCAATGATGCGCTTTAGAATTGCCATGAACTAGTCAACCAAGTCCTCGTAGAGAACTGTAGATAGATAGCGCTCACCATTAGAAGCACAGATCACAACAATGTTCTTGTCTGCAAACTCTGGACGCTTAGCAATCTCTGACGCTGCCCACAGAGTTGCACCCGATGAAATTCCAGCTAGGAATCCTTCTTCAGCTCCAGCACGGCGTGCATATTTAATTGCATCGGCAGCAGTTGCATCTAAGACCTCGTCATAGACTGTTCGATCTAAAACATTAGGAATGAAGTTAGCTCCAATTCCCTGAATTGGGTGTGGTCCTGGCTCTCCACCATTGAGAATTGGAGATGCAGCTGGCTCAACACCAAAGACTTTGATTGCAGGGTTTTTCTCTTTCAAGTAGCGGCCTGTGCCAGTAATAGTTCCGCCCGTACCAATTCCTGAAACAAAGGCGTCAACTTTTCCATCAAGGTCGCGCCAAATCTCAGCACCCGTAGTTTTATAGTGAATCTCTGGTCCTGCTGCATTTTCAAACTGGCGAACCAACACAGCGCCAGATTCTGCAAGCTTTTCTGCAGCAGCAACTGCGCCTTTCATGCCTTCAGCAGCCGGTGTCAGTACTAACTCTGCCCCGTATGCACGAATGAGTTTGCGACGCTCTTTTGAAACAGATTCAGGCATTGTCATGATTGCCTTATATCCACGAGCTGCAGCAACCATTGCCACTGCAATTCCTGTGTTTCCAGATGTGGCCTCAACAATTGTTCCACCAGGCTTTAGCTCACCACTTGCTTCGGCTGCATCGATCATGGCAACACCGAGGCGATCTTTAACAGAAGATGTTGGGTTGTAGAACTCCAGCTTGGCATAGACATTTCCCGCCGCGCCATCGGTGATCTTGTTGATACGCAGTAGTGGTGTGTTTCCAAAAATCTCTGTGATGCTGTTATAAATCTTCATAATTCTCCCTGGATTAATTGAAATAGATAGTTAAAACTGCAGGCAAAGCGGGCTAGAAAATCAGCAGCTGCAGGAAGAGGAGAGGCAGAAATCAACCACGCGATTTCGCGTGAATAACCAGTTGATGATTGATTTCATAGCTCAATTCTACTGAGAATGACTAATAGTGCGAGTTGCCAATCGTTTGCATTAAGCAAGTTGTCGCAAAAACTACTTCTCATTCCAGCGTGAAGTCATTGGCAAACGACGATCTTTACCAAATGCGCGGCCTGAAACCTTGGTGCCAGGTGGATATTGGCGACGCTTGAATTCAGCTTTATCCACCAATGAAATAACGCGGCGCACTATTTCAGGATCGAAGCCATCTGCAAGTAAAGCCTCGTATCCATGATCCTCATCAACATAGGCTCGAAGAACCTGATCCAGAAGTGCATAGTCCGGCAATGAATCTGAATCCTTTTGGTCTGGGCGCAGTTCTGCACTTGGCTCTTTAGTAATTGAGCGCTGTGGAATAGGGGCAGTTTGTCCTGCAGCAACTGCCTGAGCATTTCGCCACTGTGCCAGCGCCCACACATCTGTTTTGTAAATATCTTTTATGGGAGCAAATCCACCAACGGCATCACCATAAAGAGTTGAGTAACCAACGGCTAGTTCACTCTTATTTCCTGTTGCTAAAACAAGATGTCCTTCTTGATTAGAAATGCCCATCAGAGTGGTTCCGCGAACTCTTGCCTGCAGATTCTCTTCAGCCAAACCCTTAAGGACCATATTTCCCATATAGGCATCAACCATGGGGGCTATAGGGGTGATCCTGAAGTGAATACCTGTGGCATCTGCTAGCGCCTGGGCATCTTCAAGAGAGTGGCTAGAGGAGTACTTACTTGGCATAGCAACACCGTTAACGCGCTTTGCACCTAATGCATCAATTGCAATGGCAGCAACTAAGGCTGAATCAATGCCACCAGATAAACCGATGACGACAGATTTAAACCCATTCTTGCCAACGTAATCGCGAAGCCCCATAACAAGGCCTGCCCACATTTCTGCCTCATCTGAAAGAGGCGTTGCAATTGAAGATTTGAGTGAATCTGCATGCACTACCGGTTCTTGCGAGATAACAACATCTGGCTTTGAAGATCCCTCGGTGCAATCTATGTCAATGACAATTAGCTCATCATCAAACTGGGCGGTTCTTGCTAGCAGGCTTGCATCTTTGCCGACAACAATTGTGTCACCATCAAAGACCAGATCATCCTGGCCACCTGTCATGTTGACGTATGCAAGTGGTGCGCCAATTTCCTTGGCCCGCTTTTGCACAAGAGCTAGTCGAACATCATCTTTGTTTCTCTCAAATGGTGAGCCATTGGGAACGACTAAAAGACCCGGAGTTCTGGCGCTAATTGATTCGAGTGAATGCCAAATATCCTCACAGATTGCCACGGCAACATCTACTCCATGGATTCGAACAACAAGGGAATCATCTCCTGCAACAAAGTTTCTAAATTCATCAAAGACGCCGTAGTTGGGCAGGTGGCGCTTTACATACCTGGCCTTAATTTTTCCATCATGAATCACTGCGACGCAGTTTGTTGGCCCTTTATCGAGGTAGCCAACAACTGCCACCACATCACCTGTGATTGCAGCAGCGATCTCTTCAATCGCCTTGATGCTGGCTGCTTGAAAAGATGGACGAAGCGCTAAATCCTCAACTGGATATCCCGTCACAATCATTTCTGGAAATACGATCAGATTAGCGCCTTGTGCTTGGGAGTTTTTTACTGATTGTGCGATGAGCTCAGCATTGCCCGCAAGGTCACCAACCGTTGGGTTGATTTGGGCTAGCGCCACGCGCAACTTCATTTTTCAAGTGTAACGGGGGTACCCTTGTGCCTGTACCCGGGGACTGCCTATAGCAGCCACGAGGAGAGGAATGTAAATGGAAAGTCTTTATGGTGGCGCGCTGCACAGACGCGTAACAATCGCCGATCTGCTAGCGGCCAAGGTCCGCGGTGAAAAATGGGCGATGCTCACATCCTATGAGCAGATGACTGCCGAGATATTTGATGAAGCCGGCATCCCAGTCTTACTTGTTGGCGATAGTGCTGGGAACAATTTTCTTGCTGAGACCAACACGATCCCTGTAACAGTCGATGAGCTAATTCCATTGACCCGCGCAGTTGTGAGAGCTTCCAAGCGCGCTTTAGTCCTTGCCGATCTGCCCTTTGGTTCCTATGAGTCCTCACCAGAACAAGCACTTGCAACGTCCACCCGCTTTTTCAAAGAGGCAGGGGCGATGGGCGTGAAAATTGAAGGCCCACATATTGCAACTGTTGAAAAACTAGTGGCCTCTGGAATTCCAGTGATGGGCCATGTTGGTTTAACACCACAAGCCGTGCATTTATTAAGTGGTTATCGAGTCCAAGGTCGCACCGATGGAGAGGCTATTGTGCAAGCAGCAGTTGCCCTTGAAAAAGCTGGCGCTTTTGCCATTGTCTTGGAGTTAGTGCCAGCTGAATTAGCGGCGAAAATTACTGCAGCCCTGAAGATCCCAACGATTGGAATTGGGGCTGGGGTTGATTGTGATGCCCAGGTGTTGGTCTGGACAGACATGATGGGTATTACAAAGAATCCACCTAAGTTGGCTAAGGCCTATAGAAATATGCGAGCAGAGATGTTGGCAGCTGCTGGTGAATTTGCTGCAGATGTTAGAGCTAGTCACTTTCCAGCCCCCGAACACACTTTCAACTAATCCCACCCTGGAGCTGACTAACGAGATTTTCCTTCACTGCAGATGGATTTATCTGCACCATCTGTGTGCCCTCTACTGGCCAGTTTTTTACCAATTTTGGGAAAAATCGCCATAAAAACCGACAAAAATGCTCTCCAAAAGGCCGCTGAAAGTGAAAAATCCACGCTCAAACCCTCAATCAGAGGGAGAGATATCCTCATTTTGGGGAAAATACGAAATTTTTAATATTTTTTTCTATTTTTTTCGATTTCAATTTAATTATTTAGTGAAATTTTCCGCAAATGCATAAAAAATAATTAAAAAGAATTTGCGACACGCACCTAAATAAATGTCACAAAATGTTGGCATTTTTACCTAAATGATGTCACGCTTATCCACGAAAAGGTTTGGGTGACGGATCCGAACCATTCCGATAGGAGAAGTACGTGGCCGCAGCAAAGAAAGCAGCACCAAAGAAGCGCCGTAAGAAGGCAGCTGCTCCAGCAGCTCCAAAGAAGCGCCGTAAGAAGGCAGCTGCTCCAGCAGCTCCAAAGAAGCGCCGTAAGAAGGCAGCAGCAAAGAAGGCTGCTCCAAAGAAGCGCCGTGAGAAGGCAGCAGCAAAGAAGGCTGCTCCAAAGAAGCGCCGTAAGAAGGCAGCTGCTCCAGCAGCTCCAAAGAAGCGCCGTCGCAAGAAGGCAGCTGCTAAGTAATTAGCAATTAAAAAAACCCGCCACTTTATGTGGCGGGTTTTTTTATGCATTTTTTTATTTAATCACTGCTTCCATCTTTGCGAAGTGACTCCTCCACACGAGCAAATATCGTTGCTATAACTTCTAAATCAGCCTTTGATAAATGATCAACAAATCTGGTGCGCACACTCTCAACATGATCTGGGGCCGCGGCCACAATTACTTTCCATCCTTTGGCTGTCATCACTGCAAAGTAGCCGCGTTTATCTGATGGGCAAGCCTCACGCTTTACCCAGCCAGCCTTTTCCATCACTTTCATCCGATGCGATAAACGCGAGCGCGATAGCAAGGCGATGTCTGCGAGTTCACTCATTCGCATTTTGCGATCAGGGGCATCACTTAGAAGTGCCAAGATTTCATAATCAGGCATGGATAAATCATGGCTATCTAAATCACTATCCAGGGCCTCTAATAAGCGACGGCTGGCGATGATGTAACGGCGCCAGGCCTTCATTTCGGCAGTATTGAGCCACTGAGGTGCGGTAGCGTTTTGGCCTGCCATAGTTATCAGTCTACGCTAACAGTTGAAGCTTCAACTACTTTTCATTCTAAGAAAGGTGAGCCATTGAGTACGGGTTTCTCCTTTGAGATTAAATCTAGCCAAGAAGGTTCCATGGCTCGCGTTGGAACTATCACCACTCCCCATGGTGCGATTCAAACACCAGCTTTTATTCCGGTGGGAACTAAGGCCACAGTTAAATCTGTTCTTCCAGAGGCCATGGCAGACCTTGGGGCGCAAGCACTTTTAGCAAATGCCTATCACCTCTATCTGCAACCTGGCTCTGATGTCTTAGATGAGGCCGGTGGTCTTGCTCAATTTATGAACTGGCCTGGACCAACAATTACTGACTCTGGTGGATTTCAAGTTTTATCCCTGGGTGTGGGTTTTAAAAAAGTATTGGCGATGGATACCCAAACATTTCGCCAAGATGATGTCATCGCAGATAACAAAGAACGCCTAGCCCATGTTGATGATGAGGGTGTGACTTTTAAATCTCACCTAGATGGCTCGATGCACCGCTTCACCCCAGAGATTTCTATGAAGGTCCAACATGAAATCGGCGCCGACATCATGTTCGCCTTTGATGAGTGCACCACCTTGCATAACACCCGGCGTTATCAAGAGTTAGCGATGGATAGGACGCTGGCGTGGGCCGTTCGTTGTTTAGATGAACACAAGCGCCTAACCGAAGAGCGATCCACCAAGGCCTACCAAGCCCTTTTCGGTGTTATCCAAGGGGCTCAATATGAAGACTTGCGCAAGAAAGCTGCTGCAGATTTGGCAGGCCTTGAATCATCCGGACAGTCCTTTGATGGCTTTGGAATTGGCGGGGCGCTAGATAAAGATGCATTGGGGACCATCGTCTCTTGGGTCAATCAAGTACTGCCAGAAAACAAACCAAAACACTTATTGGGTATTGGCGCACCCGAAGATCTCTTTGTGGGGGTTGAAAACGGCATCGATACATTTGACTGCGTCTTAGCCTCCAGAATTGCACGCACAAGTGCTGTGTATACGATGGAAGGGCGTTTTAACCTCTCTAATAGCGCCTACAAGCGCGATTTCACGGCCATTGACGATGAATGTGACTGTTACACGTGCACGCACTACACACGGGCTTATATGCACCATGTATTCCGCGGCAAAGAAATCATCGCTTCAACCCTTGCCACAATCCATAACGAGCGCTTTATCGTGCGCTTAGTCGATCAGATGCGACAAGCACTCCTGGATGGCAATTTCACCGATATGAAAGCTGATTTCTTGGGCCGCTATCAGCACCGCAGCGGCCAGGCCAACGACTAGCGCTAGCGAGAGATTACTTTAGGCAGGTTCCAATTAAATTTAATGGAGATCTCACGCACTGCCACAACAGCAAGGCCTGATACCAATGCCGTAATCGCCTCATTGATGCCAATAGAGGTCATGGCGATATAGAAAATAGCCCCTGCAACCGCACTTGTTCCAACGGTTTCACGATGTAGCAATACTGGTTGGACTTGGCACAAAATATCTCGAAACAATCCCCCAGATACTGCGCCAACGACTGCCAAAACTAAGGCTGCTAAAAATGGTGCCTCATTGGTGAGTGCAAACTGGGCACTAGAAACTGTTGCCACGGCAAGGCCTAATGTGTCCAGGGAGAGAGCGAAGCGGCCCACTTCTTGTTTCTTTCCAATTGCAATCGTTATTACAACCGCTGCAATGATAGGTAGGAACAACCACGGGTATTGAATCCAGGGTGGGCGTTGTCCTATAAAAATATTGCGCAAAGTTCCACCAGAGATGGCTGCAATGGCTGCGATTAAAAGGATGCCGCCGTAATCAAGGCCTTTATTGGCAGCAACGCGAGCTCCTACTAACGCAAAAGCAAAGGTGGAAACTAGATCGAGTGAATAAACCAGTAGTTCTAGATCCATAAGGATCTACTTCTTTGCAGCTAGTCGGGCCTCACGACGCATGCGCTGTTCCTTTGGATCTGGAACTGGAACAGCTGAAATCAAGCGGCGGGTGTAGTCATGGGCAGGCTTCTTTAAAATCTGATCACGATCGCCCACTTCAACGAGCAATCCATCCTGCATCACTGCAATTCGGTGAGAGAGGATGTCAACGACAGCTAAGTCATGACTGATGAACAAACAAGCAAAATTCAACTTGCCCTGAAGTTCTTGTAAAAGCTCCAAGAAGCGAGCCTGAACAGAAACATCCAGCGCTGACGTTGGCTCATCGGCAATCAAAAGATCAGGAGTCAGGGCTAAAGCGCGAGCAATGCCAACGCGTTGGCGTTGACCACCAGAGAGCTCATGTGGGTAGCGGTTGCGATAGCTACGTGGAAGCTCAACTTGATCAAGTAAATCTTCGATTTTGTGTGCCAAGTCAGCACCCTTGGCAACACCTGCTAAAAATAAAGGCTCACCGATTGATTCACCGATTGGCAGACGTGGATTAAGGGATGAGGCAGGATCCTGGAAGACAATTCCAGTGTGGCGGCGAATTGCAAAAAGCTCCTTTTGAGTTGCATGGCTAATATCATTGCCAACAATCTCAAGTGAGCCTTCCTTAATAGGAAGCAAACCGATAGAAGCGCGGCCCACGGTAGTTTTTCCTGAACCGGATTCGCCCACAAGACCCACGATTTCACCTGGGTAGATTTCAAGGTTGAAATTCTTCACTGCCACAAAAGCTGGGATGCGACCACGCTTTGGATATTCAATAGTCACATTTTCTAACTTCAAAACTGGTGCTGGCTTAGCGCTCTCCTTATAAGGAAGCTCACGCTTTTTTGAGAATCCCAACTTTGGCACGGCAGCAAGTAGTTGCTGGGTGTAAGGGTGTGTTGGCTTGTTAAAAATCTGATCAGCTGTTCCAGACTCAACAGTAATTCCATCTTTCATAACAAGAATGTGATCGGCCATATCTGCAACAACTCCCATATCGTGGGTGATGAGCAGAATCGCTGAGTTCAACTTGTCTTTTAGGCCTCGCATTAAATCAAGAATTTCAGCTTGAACTGTTACATCCAGCGCTGTGGTTGGCTCATCTGCAACTAGAAGTCCTGGATCACAAGCAAGTGCTTGAGCAATCATGGCGCGCTGGCGCTGACCACCAGAGAGCTGGTGAGGGTATTTATCAATAGATTTCTCAGGATCTGGAATGTCAACCATGGTGATTAACTCAACGGCGCGAGCATGTGCCTCTTTTGGACCCATATCAAAGTGGTTACGAAGAGTTTCCATAATCTGGAAACCGATTGTGTAGATAGGGTTTAAAGCGGTCATTGGTTCTTGGAAAATGTATGCAACTTCTTTTCCACGGAATTTGCGAAGTGTGATGGCTTTAGCGTTGAGCATCTCTTGATCTTTAACCTTCACTGATCCAGACATACGAGCATTTGAGGCAAGCAGTGACATCAATCCAAGGGCGGTCGTTGATTTACCGGAACCAGATTCACCCACAATGGCAGTAACTTTTCCAGGCTCAAGTGAAAGATTCATCCCGATAACTGCTGGGTACCACACACCATCTACCCAGAAATCAACATTAAAATCCTTGATCTCTAAGACTGGCTTACTCATTTGGTTGACCTTATCTGTGAGAAACTTGCTAAATGACCAATATCGAAAAATTCAGGCCCGGTAGTGCCATCGCTAGCGGTTGGGTTTTGATCGCTTTCTTTGTTGGATTTATTCTTCAAAGCCTCTTCTACGGCGGAGATATCCCTATGACAATCGGAATCTGTGGCGCTGGTACTTACGGTGCTTACTTGCTCTTCCTCAAACCCTATGTTCTTCTCTTTGATGAGGGCATCAAGATCATTAATCCAACCAAAGAGATCACTGCTACTTGGGATCTTGTTGAGGAGATCGAAACCAGATACAGCATGTCCATTCAAGTCAGAGGGCAGAGTTACTACGCCTGGGCCGCCCCAGCTCCGAGTGGTCGACACAGTAGAAGAATGCACAAAAGTGATCTTCTTCCCGGTGCTGATTCTCCCAGACGTGTGGGTGACTCTCTTAAGAGTGACTCGGGGGTATGTTCTTACATGGCCAAGCTTCGAAGAAAGAACTTCGTTTCCAGCCAAGCCAGTCAGTTCGAGATCATCAGTGATAACACAAGTTTGTACATCTTCGCAGCACTGATCCTGTTCGGGGCAGCAGCTACTTTTATCTAAAGAATTAATCATTGGCCTGTGCCAACTTTCTAGCTGTCGCTGAATCCTGGCGCTCTTTTTTAGAGATACGACGGCGCTGACGTGGATCAAAGGCATCGCGAAGGCCGTCACCAATAAAGTTAATGCTCAATGCGATGGAGATAATAAATAAACCTGGATACCAGAACAGCCATGGACGTGTTGTAAAAGAGTCCTGATACTGGCTAATAAGAAGTCCTAAAGAAACATCTGGTGGAACAACGCCAAAGCCAATATAACTCAAGGCAGTTTCCAGCAAAATTGCACCAGAGAGCAAGAGAGTCACCGAAACGATAATGACACCAATAGCGTTAGGCAAAATGTGCTTAAAGATAATTCTCTTATTGGTCGCTCCTGCAACTCGGGCTGCATCAACAAACTCTCGCTCACGCAGCGATAAGAACTCTCCACGAACCAGACGAGAAAGGCCAGTCCAAGCAAATAAGCCAAGTAGGAAGGCAAGGAAAGTTGCTCCAAGATTTCCATAACGGTAACCGATAACAGAGCCAATAATGATTACTGGGATAGTGATCATGAAGTCAACAAAGCGCATCAATATCGCATCGATGCGGCCGCGGTAGAAACCAGAGATTGAGCCAACAATGATTCCAAGAGTTGCAGCCATTCCACCGATAATAATCATTACTGAAAGTGAGCGTTGCGTGCCCTTCATGACGAGTGCAAAGAAATCGCGTCCGATATCATCTTGACCAAATGGATGTGTTCCGAGTCCAATTCCCTGTCCACCTAAAAACTTAGGAAGAAGTGAGATGGTTGGACAACCTACAGTGTCATTTGGACAATCACCAAAGCGCAGCTCTGGCAGATCCTCAGGGGTCCACTTCCACCAACCAGGAATGCGCCAGATACCAAATAATCTAAAGTCCAAGGCAGTAAATGCCATCACAACAATAGTAATAATTGTTACGAGAGAGATAACTGCGGCGCGGTGGCGGAAAAAGCGCTTGCGAACAATCTGTCCTTGGCTTAATCCTTCAATTTCCTTGTTTTGAATTGCGTTTTCACCAGATAGAACTTCAGTGGACTCAACACTCACCTTTGATTTACGTGCCATCTCTATGCACCACTTCCTACGCGAATGCGTGGGTCTAAGGCTGAATACAACAAATCTGCAACAAAGTTAGCTAAGACCGCCATAGTGGCTGTGATGAAGAAGACGCCCATGAGGAGATTGAGATCTTGACCTCGAATACCTTGGAGGGCCAAAGTTCCCATTCCAGACCATGCAAATACACTCTCGGTAATAAAAGCCCCACCGACAACTCCGGCGAAATCTGCCACCAAAATAGTTGCCATAGGAATCATTGTGTTTCTAAAAGCATGGCGCATAATTACTGTGCGCTCTGTCAAACCTTTTGCACGTGCAGTTCGGATATAATCCTGATTGAGAACTTCCAAAAGTGTGCCACGAGCAAACCTGATGTATCCAGCAAATCCAATCAGAGTCAGAGCAAGGGTTGGCAGGAATAGGTGAGTGACCACATCTAAACTCGTAATCCAAAAATCAGTGCTCTCCAGTAGGTCATTTTTCTGACCCACTGTTGGTACTGGGCGATAGTTAATTGCATCTGTCTCCATATAAGGCTTCCAGGTCTGCATAAACTTATCGACCAGAACTAGCCCAGCTGAGAGCACGGCAGTAATGATGGTGGTTCTAACAATGGGAGCTCGATCGATCTTAGAAAATGCCAGTCCCACAAAGACGGCCGTAGTGATTAACACGCAAGCCAGCAGGAAGATGCTCAAAGCACCTGGGTAGCTATCAAAGACCCAATTAACAGGGTAATAAGCAACAACAGAGAGTCCAGCCATGGTGAGCGATGCTCGCAGTGCAGCCTTATTAATAAGACCCACTGAAAGTTGGGTGACACCAAATGCAATCCCAATTGAGAGCGCTAATACAACAACTGGACCAAGAGAAGGATTGAGGAGCCAACCTGTTACTCCAAATATGGCTACCAAGCTACTTGAGATAGCAAAAGCGGCGGCATATGTAAGCCAAAACGATTTACGCGATCTGCCGATAACAGAGGCCCAAAACAATCCGCTTACTAACCCGATACCAATAATCCATCCAATTGGAATCTGAGGTTCTCGCAAAAAGTTATTAAATGAAATTGCAAGGTACTCTTTCAAAAGTACTGCTACCCAGAAGACAGGAAGTGAGAAGAGTAGAAAAGCTATAAAAGTCATTGAGTAGTCAAAGCGGCTGTACTGGCGAAGCGCAGTGATGATTCCAATCATGATGCCAAGAATCGCTGCCAAAATCGTTGCTGCTAAAACCAAGCGCAATGTGACAGGCAGCGCCAGGGCTAGTGAATCAACTACAGCTGATCCATCTCTGCCTATGCCAAAATTTGGATTTCCAACAAAAACACCTAAAACACCTTTTAGCCAGAGAAAATATCTCAACGGAGGTGGGACATCTAATTGAAGTTCGCGAGTTAGAGCTGCGATAAGAAAATCACGGTTAGGATCTGTACTCAGACGCAAATCTGCCGTTGGGTCACCTGAAATAGCGGCAACGTTATAGAGAATAAAACTTGATCCAAAGAGAATGACGCCTAGGACGCCTAGCCGTCTTAGAACAAAGGCCACCATGGTTCGAGTATTCCCCTCAAAATGAACTGACTTTCAGATTATTGGCTGACTATACAGCCAAAGGACGCCCGGAGAGTGATCCCCGGGCGTCCAATGGACGTAAATAGGTAAGGCTAACTAAGGAGATTAATCCTTAGTATGACCACTCCCAGTAGTTCCAAACAATTGTTGGAGATAGTGGGCCTGGCTTTACATTCTTTAGATCCTTGTTAACTGCAACAACACCTGGGTGAATGAACACGCCAATTGTAACTGCATCAGCGTTAGTTAGACGCTCGATCTGAATGTACTTAGCAACCAATAGTGACTCTGACATTGGTGCATCAAGAGTTGCGATGATTGCATCTACAGCTTTGTTGCTATAACCCATGATGTTGTTACCACCATTGCTGTCAAAGATTTCAGCTGACTGACGCTGAGTTACAGATGATGCAACCCATGCGAAGAAGTAAACATCGTAATCTGAGTTACCAAGCTTTGATGGCCAGTCAGTACGTACATCTCCAACTAGATCAAAACCAACCTTTGCCATGTTTGCCTTTGCAAGTGCAAATTCAGAGGCACGACGTGGGTTGTTACCTGGAACAAGAACACGAACCTTGAGTGGGCTCTTCAATACATTTGGATAGTACTTCTGAACCAAAGCAAGTGCGCTCTTGTTACGAGATTCTTGAGTTCCACGTGAGTAGAAAGAAGAACCGTTAGCAGCAATGAGCTTGTCATATGCAGCAGAACCTGGAGCAAGCCATGTTGATTGAATTGGCTTTGAAACACCATTAATAGGTGCAATCAACTTCTCCATGATTTCATCGCGTGGTAGTGCCATCAAGAATGCCTGGCGTAGAGCCTTTGACCTAGCGCCATCCTTTACAGAGAACAAGCCTGTGTATGGAGCCTCATCTGGCACTGTGTCGTAGTGAAGATCCCAGTGCTCGTAAGCAACTTCATCCTTACCAACAACGTTTACGTTCTTGATTGCCTTGAGCTTTGCTACACCGTCAGCAGTTGCCTGACCTGAGTAAACATCGAGCTCACCGTTTGCAAGTGCCTGTGCTGCAGCTGTTCCATCACCGATGAACTTAAATACAACTGTATCTACTGAACCGCTTAGAGCTGGTCCTGAGTTGTACTTAGGGTTCTTCTTAAGTGTTACAGAAGTCTTTGCAACAGCGTTATCAATCAAGAATCCGCCATTACCTACAAGAAGCAATGGGTTTGTCTTTGAGTCAACAGTTGTGATGGTGTAATCCTTAGACCAGATATCACCCATCTTCTTAAGAAGGGTTGTGTCCTTGTCCTTGAATGCCTTAACAAAGCGATCACGAGCTGCTTCATTTTCAGCAACAGTTCCAAGCTTGTCCTTGCCTTCAGCCAACAAGACTAGAGCGTGGACTGAGGCTGGTCCTGGACCATAAAGATCCCAGTTAGCAATCTTCTTCTTAAATTGAAGAGTTACAGTCATCTTGTCTGCAGATAGAACTGGCTCTCCTACGATGTTTGAATCGTAAACGCCTGAGTATCCAAGACCATTAAATGCTGGAGGAGTCTTCTTATCTTTAGGATCTCCCAAACCAGCAGCATTTGAATAAGCATCTCTGCACAAGACGTGTGACCGAAGCAGATCTTCTCCAGTAATTGGAGTTCCATCTGACCACACACGGCCTGGGTTAACAGTCCATTGTGTACGGAAATCTGTAGCTGTGTTCTTTACAACCTTGTATGAACCAAAAACAGTGTTCTTAACAAGTTCCTTCTTATTGTTGTAATAGTTAAAGCCAGCACCTTGTAGATATCCAACTGCAGCACATGTTGTTGAGTTTGTAGCTGAGAGGCTGCAATTCAAACCTGTGATTGGGTTGGTCTCATGCAAGATAACTGTTGAACGAGTCGCAGCTTGTGCTGGTGTAAGCAGTGAAACTGCCAACGCCGCTGATGCTGCAGCTGCGAGCGCAAACTTTGCGCTTCGTGTGAACTTCATAGATCCTCCTCGAGGGATAAGTAAAAGCGTCTGTGGAGAGTCGACCTGCCCCATAGGCGCTTTTGGTAGGAGGAGTCTGCCCGATTTGAACGCATTAATGCAATGGCTCCAGCGCTCAAATGAGCCTGGGCTTTGTAACGATGTTCGTAATAATTCAGGTCCACACCCGCACCTATGGGGTGATTTTTAGCCGGCCTTGCGGGCTGCCTCGATTTTGGCAGTTGTCAGCCGAGGGGCTGCCATAGCCCACAGAATCAGACCCAAAGCCACACCTAGTAAATAAGGAGCGCGCAAAGCGTTTTCGCGAGAGAGCACAAGGGTTAGCGCACTGACTAAGCCTCCCCCTACAAACATCCCAATGGGAATCGAACCCCAGGCAAAGAATCTATAGACACTATTTACACGGCCCAACAAATGAGTGGGGATGATGCTTTGTCGAAGTGAGACTGTGATTGTGTTCCACAAAATTGCAAAAAAAGTTTCAAAGACAACGACAACCCACACCACTTGCCATGTTGTCGTTAGGGCAATGATCAATGAGCCAATAGGTGCTGCAGCAAGGGTCATCGCAAGTGAGCGACCACTTCCAAGCTTTGCAGAGATTTTTGGAGCAAGCAATCCCCCAACAGTTCCGCCCACAGCACCCGCCGTGCCAAGGAGAGCGAAAGTGAAAACCGATGTTTGCAATACTTCTTGTGCAAATAAAATAAAGGTTGCGCCAATCATGGTGCCCAGACCATTCATGGATCCCAAAATAATCGCCATGGGGCGAAGTAATGGATGGGCCCATAACCACACATAGCCTTCTTTAATCTCTGCCTTAAAATTTATCTTCTCTCGTGGCTTGTCGTCCGCCACTGGTTTGAACGTGCCTTTAAGGGAGGCAATAAGTGCAACTGCAAAAAAGAATGAGACTGCGTCAAAGAAAAATGGAATAAAGATTGCAATACCTATCAATAGTGAGCCTAGAGGCGGTCCAATAAAGCTATTCGTTAACGACTCCGCCGACCACATGCGCCCGTTAGCTTTTTCCAGGTTTTCTTTAGCAACGACCGATGGCATCAAAGTCTGGGCACTGTTATCGCGCAAAACCTCAGCTAAACCAAAGAGGAAGGCGGTAATAAGTAATGTGAAGTAAATCGGCCAATTAGTCTCTAAGTTTGTAATAGAAGTTAATTCATCGAGTGCTGGAAATGAATCTTTATTGAAGAAAACAACAAGCCCCACAAAAACAGTCAATAGACCCCGCATGAAATCCATTGCCACAATGAGCTTTCTGCGATCAAAGCGATCAGTTAGAACTCCAGCGTGTAATGTGAAAATCAACCATGGCAAACGTGATGCAAAGCCTGCAGCAGCAATCAAAATAGGTGAGCGTGTGACAGCCGATGCCAGCCATGGATAGGCCACCATAGAAACACCATCACCAAGGTTAGAAATGGCCGTTGCAGTCCATAGTTTCCAGTAAGAGGACCCAAGCTTTTTACTCATTGATTAGCGCCTCTTTTGCTGTGCTTTCACCAACTTGGAGAAGAAATCTCAATGAAAGTAGCGCGATCACTGTTGCAATTGTGCCACCTATTAATAGAGGAAGGCGTAAACCCCCTTTAGCAATAAACCCTCCCAACAAAGATCCAAAGGGCATTAATCCCCACACTAATGTGCGCCTGGTCCCGTGTATACGCCCAAAGAGGTGGCCGGGAATAACGCTTTGATATGTGGCCATGAGAAGAATATTCCAGTTGGTGATTGTGAAAGAGGCTA
>SXYM01000071.1 GCA_005789205.1 Actinomycetota bacterium
AATAATAAGAATTGAAGCCTGCAGCAAAATCGCAGGACCATCTATGACCACAGAGCCCATTGCTGCAGAGAGTGATTTTTCGTTACGAATTCGCCAGACTTGAACCAGTGCCAAAACTAAGGAGCCTAAAGTCACCGACAATTGTGTAATTGGGCGTAGCGCCTTAGACATAAAGGCTTCAACCAGCACGCCAATGATTGCCCCGCCCAGCAAAATAAGCATAGGTGAGAGAAGTGTGTAGTTAAGAACTGGTGAACTGAATTCCATTATTTATCACCATTCGTTGGAGCTGGATCTGTGAAGCCCATTTGAGCAATCACATGCGCTGATGCTGGGTTGATTACATTTAATAACGGCGAAGGATAGAAACCAAGTGCAATGATAATTGCCATCACTGGTGCAATTGCAACCTTCTCACGAATATTGAGATCACTTAATCCCTCATTACCCGGAGTTGTTGGACCGTGCAGAGCTTTTTGAACTGGAATCAAGATATAGAGCGCAGCTAGAACAATTCCAAATGTCGCAATAACTGCATGGACTGGATAACGAATAAATGTTCCAACAAGAACTAAAAACTCACTCACAAAGCTAGACAAGCCTGGCAGTGCAAGTGAGGACATTCCAGCTAAGAAGAATGACCAAGCCATCACTGGTGTGACGCGCTGTAGTCCGCCAAAGTCTGCAATCGTTGAAGAACCACGACGTGCAATCATCCAACCACCCACGATAAACAGCGCTGCAGTTGAGAAGCCGTGATTAAACATATACAAAGTAGCCCCGCTGTGACCCTGTGAGGTCATTGCAAAGATACCCATGGTGATGAAACCAAAGTGAGAAATAGAAGTAAATGCAATCAAGCGCTTTAGATCTTTCTGACCAATTGCAAGAATTGCGCCATAAACAATTGAAATAACTGCAAGAACCATAATCAAAGGCGTGAACGTCTTGCTTGCCTCTGGGAACAAAGTTAAGCAGTAGCGAATCATCCCGAAAGTTCCGACTTTATCTAGAACGCCTAGCAATAACACTGATGTTCCAGGGGTTGCAGAAGTAGCAGCATCTGGCAGCCAGGTGTGAAGTGGCCACAGAGGTGCCTTAATTGCAAAGGCGATGAAGAAGCCTAGGAATAGGAAGTTTTGTGTAGTCGAACTCATTTCAAGTTGTGAAAGTGCTTGCAGATCAAAAGTATGTCCGCCTTGAGCACCTGACATCACATAGAGCGCGATGATTGATGCCAACATCAGCAATCCACCAAATAGGCTGTAAATCAAGAATTTAACTGCTGCCGCTGAGCGCTCACCAGTTCCATAACCACCAATAAGGAGGTAAACAGGAATCAACATCGCTTCAAAGATGACGTAGAACAAGAAGACATCCGTTGCTGCAAAGACACCGATCATCATTGTTTCAAGAATAAGGATGAGGATGTAGAAAGTCTTAACGGACCACCGGCCACCATGAGCTTCATTCCAACCTGACAACACAACAATTGGTGCCAAAATTGTTGACATCAAAATCAAGACAAGGGCTAAACCATCAACACCAACAGAAAAGTTAATACCAAAAGTTGGGATCCATGAATACTTTTCAACAAACTGAAGATCAACATTATCTCGCTGGAAGTTCATAGCAATTGCAATAGTTGCAATGGCAACAATCACAGTCGTTGCAAGTGCAACCTGCTTACTCAAAATCTCTTTTGTCTTAGGTGTAGCGGCAACTGCAATCGAGCCAATCATTGGCAAGAGCATCAGTAGAACTAATGAATTCATTATTGAACCACCACCCAAATCCCTGCGATTAATAAGGCGGCTCCAATGAAGATTAGCGCTGCATAACTGCGAACAAATCCGCTCTGAACACCTCTTAGAACTGAGCTAGAGCTCATTGCTAACTGACCAACTCCGCGCACTGTTCCATCAATGACAGCTTCATCAGTTTTGACCAAAACCTGCGTTAACTGCTGGCCAGGGCGCATAAAGACGGCCTCATTGAAGCGATCCTGCATGAGATCTTGGCGTGCAATCTTTGTTAATACGGAGACATTTTCTGGTGCGATTGCAGCAACTTCTTGGCGTGAATACTTAAAGAATGCAATCGCAACACCAATGGCAACCATTGTTAAGGCAAGTGCTGAAACAACAATTGGTTCTAATAGGTGCTTCTGGTACTCCTCGCTATGACTAAACAAAGGGTGCAACCAGTTTTCTAGTGCATCGCCACGAGATAGTAAGAATCCAGATGAGATTGAACCAATTGCAAGTATTGCCATTGGTAGCCACATCAACCATGGGGATTCATGTGGATGTGCATCCTCATCCCAGCGCTTTGTTCCGGTGAAAGTAAGAATCATCACGCGAGTCATATAGAAGGCAGTAATTCCTGCACCTAATAATGTAATTGATCCTAAAAGAATTCCCTTAATACCACCGGCATCAAATGCAGTTTCAATAATCATGTCTTTGGAATAGAAACCTGCAAATGGTGGCACGCCAAGGATTGCTAAATACCCAAGTCCAAATGTCACAAATGTAATTGGCATGAACTTTCGAAGTGCTCCGTACTTGCGCATATTTACTTGATCATTCATTCCATGCATTACTGAACCTGCACCAAGGAACATTCCAGCCTTAAAGAAGCCGTGAGTTAGCAAGTGCATGATTGCGAAGGCATAACCAACTGGACCTAATCCAGCTGCAAGAGTCATGTAACCAATCTGCGACATTGTTGATGCAGCGAGTGCTTTCTTGATGTCATCTTTTGCAGTACCGATGAGTGCACCAAATAACAATGTAATCGCACCAACAATGACAACTAGTAGTTGGGCAGTTGGCGCAGCATCGAAAATGAAGTTAGAACGGGTAATGAGATAAACGCCTGCTGTAACCATTGTCGCTGCGTGAATAAGTGCTGAAACCGGGGTTGGGCCGGCCATCGCATCGCCTAGCCATGCCTGTAATGGGAATTGAGCTGATTTACCAGCTGCTGCAACCAGCAACATAATTCCTATGGCAGTAAGTGCCCCAGTTGATGTCTGGTCGACCTGCTCTTTGATTCCCGCAAATGAAACAGTTCCGACTGTTGCAAAAGCAATCATGATTGCAAAAGAGAGTCCCATGTCACCAACACGGTTCATAACAAATGCCTTCTTGGATGCAGTTGCATAAGCAGGCTTTTGATTCCAGAAACCAATCAATAAGTAGGAGGCAAGACCCACGCCTTCCCAACCAACATAAAGGTTGAGGTAGCTATCACCGAGCACCAACAAGAGCATCGCTGCAATGAAGAGGTTGAGATATGCAAAGAATCGTCTGCGATCTTTATCATGTGACATATAAGAAATTGAATAAATGTGGATTAACGTTCCAACGCCTGTAATGAGAAGCACGAAGCAGATAGAAAGTTGATCAAGGAGTAATCCTGCATCAACCTTAAAACTTCCAACCGAGATCCACTCAAATAGCTTTTGACCTACTGGGCGCTCTTCTGCGGATCGGCCGAGCATCAATGAGAGTTGATAGAGACCAACAGCAAAAGATGATGCAGGCATAAGAGTTCCAAGAATGTGACCCCACTTATCAGCACGTCGGCCAGCAAGTAAAAGGATGGTTGCGCCAAGTAATGGCAGGGCAATTAAATAAACGAGGCT
>SXYM01000072.1 GCA_005789205.1 Actinomycetota bacterium
CTACCAACCAGAGGCATACGTACCGCAGACAGATACCTTCATTGAGAAGGATTCAAGTGTTAATGATGAGGTTGAGCGTTTGCGCCACTCAGCAACAAACTCACTATTAACCCGCAGAGATGTGATTGTGGTTGCAACAGTTTCTTGTATTTATGGACTTGGAACACCGCAAGAGTATGTGGATCGCATGATCAAACTGCGTGTGGGCGATGAGATTGAACGAAATGCTTTACTGCGCAAATTCGTTGATGTGCAATACAAGCGCAACGATGTTGCCTTTGAGCGTGGAACTTTTCGTGTGCGCGGAGACACCATTGAAATCATCCCTATGTATGAAGAGTTAGCTATTCGCATTGAGATGTTTGGCGATGAGATTGAAAAGATAACCACATTGCATCCTTTGACCGGTGAAATCATGCGTGATGAAACTGAGATGTATATTTTCCCAGCAACACACTATGCCGCTGGACCTGAAACGATGAAACGAGCAATCGGTGATATTCAGGATGAACTACAAATCCAACTCAATCTCTTTGAAAAGCAGGGCAAACTCCTTGAGGCACAGCGCCTTCGAATGAGAACCACCTTTGATATTGAAATGATGGAACAAATCGGTTTCTGTAGTGGAATTGAGAACTACTCAAGGCATTTAGATGATCGTGCACCAGGTTCTGCACCGAACTGCTTATTAGATTATTTTCCAGAGGATTTTCTTGTAGTTATTGATGAGAGCCACGTGACCGTTCCGCAGTTAGGTGCGATGTTTGAAGGCGATGCATCCCGAAAGCGCACGCTAGTCGAACACGGCTTTAGATTGCCTAGCGCATTAGATAACCGGCCTTTAAAGTTTCCAGAGTTCTTAGAACGCACTGGGCAAAAGCTTTATCTTTCTGCAACCCCAGGAAAATACGAGATGGCAAAGGTGGAGGGCGACGTAGTGGAGCAAGTAATTCGCCCAACTGGTTTAGTTGATCCTCAGATTGTCATAAAGCCAATAAAGGGTCAGATTGATGATTTATTAAATGAAATCACAATTCGCGCTGAGAAGAATGAGCGTGTGCTTGTTACTACTCTTACTAAAAAGATGAGTGAAGATCTGACTGATTACTTGCAGGAAAAAGGAATGAGAGTTCGTTATCTGCACTCGGAAGTAGACACCCTGCGCCGCGTTGAACTTTTGCGTGAGCTTCGCACCGGTGAATACGACGTATTGATTGGTATTAACCTACTTCGCGAAGGTCTTGATTTGCCTGAAGTTTCATTGGTTGCAATCTTGGATGCCGATAAGGAAGGCTTCCTCCGATCTGCTACTTCACTGATTCAAACCATTGGCCGTGCTGCTCGAAATGTTTCAGGTGAAGTGCACATGTATGCCGACAACATCACAGCTTCAATGGAAAAAGCAATTGATGAGACAAATCGACGTCGTGCTAAGCAAGTTGCATACAATCTAGAAAAGGGTGTGGACCCACAACCATTGCGCAAGAAGATTGCAGATATCACCGACCTGATTAATCGTGAATCTGAGGATACTGAAGAGCTCATGGCATCAAATAAGCGGGCGAATCAAAAGAGCTCGGCAACGGCTGGACTTTATGTGAAATCCCTTGCTTCCTTACCACGCCAAGATTTAATGGCATTGATAGGCTCGCTCACTGATCAGATGCGCGCTGCTGCTGGAGACCTTCAGTTTGAAGTCGCGGCACGTCTGCGCGATGAGATAAAGATTTTGAAGAAGGAATTACGTTCAATGGAAGAGGCTGGGGTTTAGTGACTATCGACAAACTCATTGTTCGCGGTGCTCGCGAGCATAACCTCAAGAACGTCTCCATCGAGCTGCCACGTAATTCGCTTATTGTTTTTACAGGTCTTTCTGGTTCGGGTAAATCATCTTTAGCCTTTGACACCATTTTTGCCGAAGGCCAACGCCGATATGTTGAGTCTTTATCAGCATATGCCCGTCAATTTTTGGGACAAATGTATAAGCCTGATGTGGATTTTATTGAGGGACTTTCACCAGCAGTTTCAATTGACCAAAAATCAACGAATCGTAATCCTCGCTCTACAGTTGGAACAATCACTGAAGTTTATGATTACTTGCGCTTGCTATTTGCGCGTGCGGGTCGCCCACACTGTCCAACGTGTGGCAAAGCAGTTACGAGGCAATCGCCTCAGCAAATTGTTGATCAGATTTTGACCATGCCAGCAACGACAAAGTTTCAAGTTTTAGCTCCAATAGTTCGTTCACGAAAGGGCGAATTCGTTGAGCTTTTTGCTGATCTGATTACTCAGGGATTCTCACGCGCTCGTGTGGATGGTGAGGTTATTCAGCTCACCGATGTTCCAAAACTTAAAAAGCAGGAAAAGCACACGATTGAAGTTGTTGTGGATCGCTTGACAGCAAAAGAGGAGTCAAAGACCCGACTCACAGACTCCATTGAAACTGCATTGCGTCTTGCATCTGGAATTGTTCTACTCGATTTTGTGGATGCCAAGGGTGCTGAGAAAGAGCGTACATATAGTGAGCACTTGGCTTGTCATGATTGCAACCATTCCTTTGAGGAGTTAGAGCCACGTTCTTTTTCATTCAACTCTCCTTTTGGTGCATGCCCTGAGTGTTCTGGAATTGGAACCAAGCTAGAAGTTGATAATGATCTGATCATTCCTGATGACTCAATCTCAATTAATGAAGGAGCTATTGCACCCTGGTCAGGGGGGCAATCATCGGATTACTTCCTTCGATTGCTCGAGGCGTTAGCAAAAGATGTCTCCTTCTCCCTTGATACACCGTGGAAGAAGATTTCAGCTAAAGCCCGTGACGCCATTCTCAATGGCTATGAGTATGAAATTAAGATGAAGTACAAGGGTCGCTATGGGACTAAGAATTACACCACTGGATTTGAAGGCGTCGTTCCATTTATTCACCGCCGTCACAGTGAAACAGATAGTGATTACAGCCGCGATAAGTACGAAGCGTATATGCGCGAGACACCATGTGATGTTTGTAAGGGTGCTCGCCTAAAGCCTGAAGTCTTGGCCGTGACATTGGGCGATAAGAACATTAGTGAAATCACCGAGCTTTCCATTATGGAGTGTGCGGAGTTTCTCAAGGCAATCAAGCTCAATAAGCGCGAAGCCCAGATTGCTGAACGTGTAATGAAAGAAGTGCATGCACGTCTTGGCTTTTTGCTAGATGTTGGTTTGGACTATTTATCTCTCGCTCGACCGGCAGGAACATTATCTGGTGGTGAGGCACAGCGAATTCGCCTTGCAACACAGATTGGTAGTGGATTAGTTGGCGTCCTCTATGTCTTGGATGAGCCAAGTATTGGATTACACCAACGGGATAATCGCCGATTGATTGATACGTTGACTCGACTTCGCAATTTGGGTAACACACTTATTGTCGTTGAACACGATGAAGAGACAATTAGAACTGCCGATTGGGTTGTAGACATCGGACCAGGTGCTGGTGAGCATGGTGGAAAAGTTGTTGTTTCAGGTAGCTATGGCGATCTCATCGCTTCAAAAGAATCTATCACAGGTGCCTATCTTTCCGGCCGTAAATCTATCGCCATTCCAGCTAAGCGACGCAAAGTTGATCCAAAGCGTCAATTAGTTGTTAAAGGCGCAAAGGAGAACAACTTACAAAATATTGATGTTGAGGTTCCATTAGGAGTCTTTGTTTCAGTTACGGGTGTGAGCGGTTCTGGTAAATCAACTTTAGTGAACGATATTTTGTATGCAACTCTTGCTAATAAACTCAACGGAGCACGTTTAGTTCCTGGACGACATCGAACAGTTACGGGTATTGATTTACTCGACAAAGTAGTTCATGTTGATCAATCACCTATTGGTCGTACACCACGCTCTAATCCAGCTACCTACACAGGCGTTTTCGACAAGATACGAGCCTTATTTGCCGAAACATCAGAGGCCAAGATTCGTGGCTATCAGCAAGGACGTTTCTCCTTTAACGTCAAAGGTGGACGCTGTGAGAACTGTTCAGGCGATGGCACGATCACAATTGAGATGAACTTCCTGCCTGATGTATATGTACCTTGCGAGGTCTGCCATGGTGCTCGCTATAACCGTGAAACGCTTGAGGTTCACTATAAGGGGAAAACTATTTCCGATGTTTTGGATATGCCAATAGAACAAGCAGCAGACTTCTTTGAATCTGTGCCGGCAATCGCCCGCTATTTGAAGACTCTCAATGATGTTGGATTGGGCTATGTTCGCTTGGGTCAATCAGCACCAACACTTTCAGGCGGTGAAGCACAACGCGTGAAGCTAGCTACTGAGCTGCAACGCCGCTCAACCGGTCGCACAATCTATGTTTTGGATGAGCCAACGACAGGTCTTCATTTTGAAGATGTGAACAAGTTGCTCGGTGTTCTCAATCGCCTAGTTGATACCGGAAATACTGTTGTCGTCATCGAACACAACTTAGATGTCATTAAATCCTCTGACTGGGTTATTGATATGGGGCCAGAAGGTGGATTCCGTGGGGGATTAGTTGTTGCTCAGGGAACACCTGAGGATGTTGCCAAGGTAAAGGCCAGTTACACCGGCCAGTTCTTAGGTGAGATTTTGGCAAATAATCGCAAAGTAGCGACTAAGAAGTAATAGATATGGCAGATCCTCAAAGCTATCGGCCATCGGATATTCCCAAACTTCCTGGGGTCTATCGATTTTATGACGCAACGGATACTGTCATTTATGTTGGCAAGGCTATTAATCTTAAGAATCGTTTGAGTAATTACTTTCAGGGTAATTTGGCCGAAAAGACATATCGTATGGTGCATCAAGCCGTGCGAGTTGATTGGACTATTGTAGATACTGAAATAGAGGCTTTGCAGTTAGAGTTTTCTTGGATTAAACAATATGCGCCGCAATATAACGTGCAGTTTAGAGATGATAAGTCTTATCCATACCTTGCAATTTCAAACAAGGAAGAGTTTCCGCGTGTATTCATCACGCGAAAGTCTAAGCGACCAGGAATTTCATACTTTGGGCCCTTTACCCATACCTGGGCCCTGCGCAGCACATTCGATGTTGTTCTCAAAACTTTCCCTATTCGCTCCTGTACGACGAGCAACTTTGAACGTGCAAAGCGAACTAAGCGTCAATGCTTACTTGGAGATATCGGCAAGTGTGCTGCGCCTTGTGTTGAGTGGATTAGCAAAGAAGATCATAAAGCTCTCTCTGATCGTTTAGTGAAGTTCATGTCAAATGGTAATACTGACATTGTCCCAACGCTGCGCGCTGAAATGGAGTTGGCGTCTAGTCGAGAAGAGTTTGAGCGAGCGAGCAAAATTCGAGATTCGATTGATGCAATAGAGCGAGCTCAGGAGTCGGCAGAAGCTGCGCTACCTGAGAACCTAACGGCAGACATAGTTGCCATCCACCATGACGGAGCACACGCCGCAGGATCAATATTTATTGTTCGAGGCGGCGCCATCAAAGGTTCGCGTTCATGGATTGTAGATCAGAGTAAATCCTTAGAGGGCGATGATGAGATGGGTGCGCTTTTTTATTCCATTTACAGTCAGAGCGCACCTAGCGATATCCCAGCTGAGATTCTTATTAACGAACTTCCCTTAGATGCCAGAGCTCTGGAGACTTGGCTAAGTGGTTTGCGCGGTGCTCCAGTTACATTGAAGGTTCCACAGCGTGGGGAGAAGGTTGAGATTCTGGCAACGGTTAAACGAAATGCCCAGTACTCACTTATTCAGTTCTTAAGCAAACGTGCCAATGATGCAGCAGTAAGTGGCAAGGCTCTGCTTGAAATAGAAGAGGCACTAGATCTATCTCGCACACCACTTCGTATTGAATGCTTTGATATCTCAAATATCTCGGGCACCTCAGTTGTTGCATCAATGGTTGTTTTTGAGGACGGGTTAGCTAAGAAGAGTGAGTACCGTAGATTCATCATCAATACGGACGAGGGCTTCGATGACACCAGGGCTATGCATCAAGTGATTACCCGTCGTTTGAAACGATTACTCGATGATAGATCAGTAGATGAAGCTGAAGTGGCAGAGCTGGGTGGAAAGTTGAGTAAGTTCTCATATCCACCACAACTCATTGTTGTTGATGGTGGGCAGCCTCAAGTAAATGCAGCTGCCCGCGCATTAGCTGAGTTAGGTATTACTGATATCGCACTATGTGGGTTGGCTAAGAGATTAGAAGAAGTGTGGGTTCCGGGTTCATCTGATCCACTGATTCTTCCTCGCTCGAGTGAAGGTCTTTATCTTTTACAACGCATTCGTGATGAGGCACATAGATTTGCAATTACTTTCCACCGCTCACGTCGATCCAAAGTCATGTTGGAATCAATTCTCGATGAGATTCCACAACTTGGTCAGGCACGCAGAAAGGCGTTGCTGGAGCGCTTTGGTTCAGTAGCGGCAATCCGTAAGGCAACGGTGGAAGATATCGCTGCAACGCCAGGTATTGGCAGCAAAATTGCAGCAGTCATTGGTGAGCAGCTTGCGGCGCTGAATTCCCAAAAGATAAACACGAAAACAGGTGAGATAGTGGAGAGTAAGTAATGAGTACTGACTTCTTTGATTCTACAAGCGAGCAACAGATAGAGTCTTTCACAAAGAGTGCAAGAGAAATGCTAGCTGGTTATGGCCTCAATGAAGTTGAAGTCAAGTGCATTAACTACGAATTCAATGCAACTTTTTCAGTGGTTACAGGAAGCGGCGATAAATACGCTTTGCGGATAAACGTGAATTCCACTCGCACACTTGGCTACATGCAGGGTGAAATTGAGTTTGTAAACTTTGTATCAAGAATCCCAGGAATTAAGGTTGCTAGACCAGTTGCCAATAGCCAAGATTGCTGTATTTCCTCCATTGTTCATCCTGAATCTGGGCGCACGCTTCATGGAATTCTCTATACATGGCTCGAAGGTGAAGAGATTGGTGATGAACCAACTCATGAGCAATTAGTGACACTTGGTGCTGCAATGGCACGGATGCATCAAAGTTCACGTGAGTTTCAGCTTTCTGTAAAAGCCGAGCTTCCAACCTTTAGTGATTGGTTGTGGGGGACTGAAGACTTTTTGCTCAGTTCTAAGAGCTTGCTCACAAAGGATCAGTTCACTGCTATCAAATCGGCAATTGATGTCATTGAAGCTAATACACAAAATCTTTTTGCTGCCAATCCCATACAACTCATTCATGGTGATCTACATGGCTGGAACTTGATGTGGCATGAAGGAGAACTCTTCATCTTTGACTTTGATGATTGTGGCTATGGGATCCCACATCAAGACTTAGCAATCACCTTGTATTACTTGGATACTCCCGAGCAGGATGCGGCAGTGTTGGAGGGTTATAGAACAGTCTGCGAACTACCTAGCTATACCAAGGCTCAAATGGACTCCCTGCTACTTCAGCGGCGATTGGTTCTACTTAACTATCTATATGAGACGAAAAATCCTGAACATAAAGAGATGCTGCCTGCCTATTTGGAGAAGAGCATGGAGCGTGTGAACGGGTTCTTGACAGGTGTAAGAGGATAAAGCCATGACGAGCAATGAGACCTTGGTCCTAACGGGCATGTCTGGTGCCGGGCGTTCAACGGTTGCGCATGCTCTAGAAGATTTAGGTTGGTATGTAGTTGATAATTTACCGCCAGCATTGCTGCCAGCTTTAGTTGGTAAAGGCACAGGTTCTCAAGGCAAAGAGTATGCAGTTGTGGTGGATGTTCGCGGAGGACATTTCTTTGATGAGTTAACAGCAGCTTTAGTTGAGCTAAAGAGGAATGGTTCGGAATACCGTCTAGTTTTCTTAGATGCCACAGATCAAGCTTTGGTACAACGCTTTGAATCGACTCGCAGACCTCATCCATTACAAGGTGGCGATCGCATCGTGGATGGAATTGCGCGCGAGCGGGCCGCACTAGAGGAAGTTCGAGCCAAATGTGATGTGGCCATCGATACGACAAATTTGAATGTGCATCAACTTGAAAAGAGAATTGGTGAGATATTTAGTGGTGGAAAAATACAGGGGATTCGCATCAATGTTCTCTCCTTTGGTTATAAGTATGGAATCCCCGTTGATTCAGATTTAGTTTTGGATTGCCGCTTTATTCCAAATCCACATTGGATTCCTGAATTGCGTCCTCTGACTGGATTAACAGAGCAAGTGAGTAAAAAGGTTTTGGGTAGTGAAGGGGTAAATGAGTTTGTGAAAGATTATGTTGCCCTCATTAATTCCATGGTTCCTGGCTATATGAATGAAGGTAAAAAATATGTGACTATCTCTGTTGGTTGCACTGGTGGAAAACACCGAAGTGTTGCCATTGCAGAAGAGATTGCACGCCAACTCAGTTCTAATGACTGCGCTGCCTATGCAACTCATCGTGATGTTGGGCGAGAATAAGTAGTGCAAAAAGTTGTTGCACTTGGAGGAGGCCACGGCCTTGCTGCAACTTTGTCAGCGCTTCGCCAACTTACAAATGAGATTACGGCTGTAGTCACCGTTGCAGATAATGGTGGATCCAGTGGTCGCTTGCGCGAAGAGTTTCCAATATTGCCTCCGGGTGATCTGCGCATGGCCTTAGCTGCATTATGTGCAGATGATGAGTGGGGTCGCACATGGGCCAACATCATGCAACATCGCTTTGAAAGTAATGGACCACTTAACGGCCATGCAATGGGTAATCTTTTACTTGCATCTCTTTGGAATGAGAATGAAGATCCAGTTATCGGTCTCGATCGTGTGGGTCAGTTATTGAAAGTTATTGGCCGAGTTCTTCCAATGTCTGAAACTGCTTTAGATATCGAGGGTACTTTCAACACCTCAACAGGAAGAATTGTTGTTAGGGGACAAAAGGAAGTTGCTACAGCAAAGGGACGCATTGAATCACTTCGTCTAATCCCAGAAAATCCGCAGGCAAGATTAGAAGCACTGACTGCTATTCGCGTTGCAGACTGGATAACCATGGGTCCGGGATCGTGGTTTTCATCAGTCATGCCACACTTATTGGTGCCCATGCAGCAAGATGCTCTACTTCGCACAAAAGCTAAGAAGATATTGATTCTCAATCTAGATGCAACTAGCTCAACAACAGGTGAAGAGTTTGCAGGATCTACCCCAGAAGAACATTTAGAATTCTTCCACTCATATGCCCCTGAATTAAAGATTGATTATTGCTTGGTTGATTCATCTGTGGTCCGAAACTCAGAAGCCCTAGATGAAGCCGCAGCAAAAATGGGTGGAAGAGTGATTGCAGCCGATATTCGCAAGGCACCAGGCAGTGTTCATCATGATGTTGCAAAATTAACTCTCCATTTGGGCCACATCATGGGTCCAAAACTGGTTGGATAACTCCATGGCAATGACAGCATCAGTTAAAGACGAACTCAGTCGCATTTCTGTAACTAAGCCATGCTGTCGCAAAGCTGAGGTCTCATCACTTCTTCGATTCGCTGGGGGATTACACATAGCTGCGGGTAAGATCTTGATTGAAGTTGAATTAGATACTTCTCAAAGTGCGCGCAGACTTCGCAAAGACATTGCCGATATTTACGGACACGGATCTGATTTAGCTGTGCTCTCATCTAGCGGATTGCGCAAAGGTTCACGCTATGTTGTTCGCGTCATCGAAGCAGGCGACGCCCTTGCTAGACAAACAGGTTTAGTGGATGCAAATGGTCGCCCAGTAAGAGGTTTACCTCCACAAGTTGTCTCAGCTGCAATCTGTGACTCGGAGGCTGCATGGCGCGGAGCTTTTATTGCTCATGGTTCTCTCACTGAACCAGGGCGCTCTTCTTCATTGGAAATTACTTGTCCTGGACCAGAAGCGGCATTGGCCTTAGTAGGTGCGGCGCGTCGCATGGGAATTGTGGCAAAAGCTAGGGAAGTCCGCGGTGTTGATCGAGTTGTAATTCGTGATGGTGATGCGATTGGAGTTTTGCTCACTCGCCTTGGTGCACATGAGTCTGTGCTGGCTTGGGAAGAGCGTCGTATGCGCCGCGAAGTTCGTGCAACGGCAAACCGCTTAGCTAATTTTGATGATGCAAATCTTCGACGATCAGCTCGAGCAGCAGTAGCTGCAGCAGCACGTGTGCAGCGAGCGATGGAAATTCTTGGTCCAACGATTCCTGATCATTTGAAGGAAGCAGGCGAGCTTCGCATTAATCATGGCCAAGCATCACTTGAAGAGTTGGGCTCACTTGCTACACCTCCGATGACTAAAGATGCAATTGCCGGTCGAATCCGCCGCTTATTGGCGATGGCTGATAAACGAGCGGGGGAACTCGGTATTCCTGATACTGAGAGTGGACTCTCGCCTGATTTGTTGAACTAAACACCTTTTCTACCCGCAAGTTAGGCCTATAGCCACTGATAGTATTTACATCAAGACCCCAGCGTTGTGGCAGTCATACAAACCACCAACAGCTGGGCTTTTCTATTACTAGCCCCTTTAGTAGCAAGGACACTTACCGTGATTAACGTCGGAATTAATGGTTTTGGACGAATCGGACGCAACTTCTTCCGTGCATCTTTAACAAACCCAAATATCAATATTGTCGGAATTAACGATCTCACACCTAATGAGACCTTGGCGCACCTGCTCAAGTACGACTCAATCTTGGGTCGCTTGGGTCTTGAAGTTACATTCACCGATGATTCAATCACTGTTGGTGGAAAGACAATTAAAGTCTTTTCAGAGCGCGATCCAGCAAACTTGCCTTGGGCCTCTGTTAAAGCTGACGTAGTTGTTGAATCAACCGGTATATTCACAAAGGCTGCCGATGCGCAAAAGCACATCAGCGCAGGTGCTAAGAAGGTAATCATCTCTGCACCAGCAACTGATGAGGACATCACCATTGTTATGGGCGTTAACCATGAAAAATATGATGGTTCCAAGCACAACATAATCTCAAATGCCTCTTGCACAACTAACTGCCTGGCACCAATGGCTAAGGTTCTAAACGATAACTGGGGCATTGTTAAGGGCTTAATGACAACCATCCACGCCTATACAAATGACCAGGTCATCCTAGATTTCCCACACAAAGATTTACGCCGTGCTCGCGCAGCAGCAACCAACATGATTCCAACATCAACGGGTGCTGCAAAGGCAATCTCTTTGGTTCTTCCAGAACTCAAAGGCAAGCTAGATGGTTATGCAATGCGCGTTCCTGTTCCAACTGGTTCGGCAACAGATTTAACTGTGGAGCTTGCAAAGGAGGCAACAGCTGCAGAGATTAACGCTGCAATGAAGGCTGCCGCGCAAGGAGAGCTCAAGGGATATTTGAGCTACACAGAAGATCCAATAGTTTCTTCAGATATTGTCACTGATCCATCATCATGTATCTTCGATTCAGGTTTAACCAAGGTAATTGGTAATCAGGTCAAGATTGTCGGTTGGTATGACAATGAATGGGGTTATTCAAACCGTCTTGTGGACTTAATTTCACACGTTGGCAAAACTCTTTAATGTCAGATCTTGCACACTTTGATGTAGCGGGAAAGCGGGTTTTTTTACGCTGTGATCTCAATGTCCCATTAAAGGATGGAGTCATTAAAGATGATGGTCGCATTAAAGCCTCCCTTCCTACTATTCAAGCGTTGCTCAAAAATGGTGCATCACTAATTATCGCTGCG
Source organism: Actinomycetota bacterium (assembly GCA_005789205.1). Taxonomy (GTDB): domain Bacteria; phylum Actinomycetota; class Actinomycetes; order Nanopelagicales; family Nanopelagicaceae; genus Planktophila. The sequence continues at coordinate 11,634 of SXYM01000072.1, forward strand.
CACTTGGGTCGCCCAAAGGGTGAAGCCAAACCTGAACTCTCACTTGCTCCAGTAGCAAAACGTTTAGGTGAGTTATTGGGCAAAGAAATCATTTTCCCTGGCGCAGTAGTTGGAGATATTGTTTCAAGCGCAGCTGCGGCGTTAAAGCCAGGTCAGATTCTGCTTCTTGAAAACATTCGCTTTAGCGGCGCTGAGACAAGCAAAGAAGAGTCAGAGCGGGCAGAGTTTGCTGAAGAGCTTGCAAAGTTAGCCGATGCATACGTTGGCGACGGTTTTGGCGCTGTGCACCGAAAGCACGCATCGGTATTTGATCTTCCAAAACTATTGCCCCATGTTGCTGGCACATTAGTTGCAGCAGAGGTTGAGGTGCTAAAGAGGCTCACACAAAATCCTGAGCGTCCATATGGAGTAGTTCTTGGAGGAGCAAAGGTATCTGACAAATTAGGTGTGATTGAGAATCTATTGGGAAAAGTAGATGTTTTAGCTATTGGCGGTGGAATGGTTTTTACATTCCTCAAAGCACAGGATAAGGAAATCGGCACATCACTTGTTGAGAATGAGATGCTCGATGTTGTTAGAGGCCTCATTGAGAGTGCGAAGAAGAACGGCGTGAAATTGATTCTTCCCACAGACATCGTTGTTGCACCCAGCTTTTCTGCCGATGCCACACCGACTCTCGTTTCAGCCGATGCAATTCCAGCCGATCAAATGGGATTAGATATTGGTCCTGAGTCGGCTGAAGCATTTGCCATTGAAATCGAAAAATGCAAGACAGTATTTTGGAATGGTCCAATGGGAGTATTTGAATTCGCCAACTTTGCAGCTGGCACAAAAACTGTTGCATCGGCGCTGACCAAGGTTTCAGGTACTTCAGTTGTTGGCGGGGGAGACTCAGCGGCAGCAGTGCGTGCTCTAGGATTTGCAGACTCAGAGTTTGGTTATATTTCAACTGGTGGCGGAGCATCGTTAGAATATTTAGAGGGCAAGGAACTTCCTGGTCTTCATGCACTTGGCTTATAAGGAGCACTCATGCGTAAACCATTGATGGCTGGAAACTGGAAGATGAACCTCAATCACCTTGAAGCGATTGCAGTTGCCCAGAAATTGGTTTATTCACTCGATGACAAGGACTATGACGCAGTTGATGTGGCAATCATTCCTCCGTTCACAGATATTCGCTCGATTCAAACTTTAATTGATGGAGATCGCTTGCGCCTTACTTACGGAGCTCAAGATCTCTCACCAGAGGTAAGCGGAGCGTTCACTGGAGATATCGCTGGGTCCATGTTGCACAAGCTTGGTTGCACATTTGTTCTTATCGGTCACTCTGAGCGCCGTGCTATTCACGGTGAATCTGATGCATTAATTAATCGCAAGATTAGGGCCGCTCTTGCCAATGAGATTATTCCAATCTTTTGCGTTGGTGAAGAGTTAGCGATTCGTGAATCTGGGGCTCACGTCAGTCATGTGATTCGCCAAGTTCGCGCAGGTCTTGAAGGATTTACTAAGCCAGAGCTAAAGAAGATTGTGATTGCTTATGAGCCAGTGTGGGCAATTGGCACGGGCAAGGTTGCAACACCAGAAGATGCGCAAGAAGTCTGCGCGGCAATTCGTGAAGAGATTGAAAACATCGGATCTGCTGAAATTGCTTCAAATATGCGAATCCTTTATGGCGGCTCAGTGAAATCTTCTAACATCGCAGAAATCATGAAAAAGAGCGATGTGGATGGCGCTCTTATCGGGGGAGCCAGCCTAGACCCTGAGGAATTAGCCAAGATTGTGAAGTTCCACGCACAAGCAGAGTAAGGCTGTGGCCGCTTTTGCAGGTATCCTTACCCTCTACGAAACAAGGAGTTCGACAACGTGAAATTAGCTCTATCAATCTTGCTCGTCATTACAAGTGTCATCATGATACTGCTCGTCCTTTTGCATAAGGGCAAGGGCAGCGGACTATCCGATCTTTTCGGTGGCGGTATTTCAACCAACTATGGTGGATCATCAGTAGTTGAGCGCAACCTAGATCGCATCACAATTGTTGCTGGTGGACTATGGTTCGCACTCGTTGTTGCCCTAAGTCTTGTTCTTAAATAACAATTTTATTTACATATTTAAAAAGGAGTAATACATGGCAAGTGCAATTCGTGGAAGCCGAGTCGGCGCTGGCCCAATGGGCGAGGCAGAACGCGGTGATTCGATTGCTCGTGCATATGTGTCATATTTTTGTGCAAATGGTCACGAAGTTCGTCCATCATTTGCTGTTGAAGAAACTGTAGTTATTCCAGCTGAGTGGGACTGCCCTAAGTGTGGTTACCCAGCAGGTCGCGATCGCAACAATCCACCAAGCCCAGTTAAGAATGAGCCATACAAGACTCACCTTGCCTACGTTAAAGAACGTCGCACAGATGCTGAAGGCGAGAAAATTCTAGAAGAGGCGCTGCGCAAGCTTCGTGGAGATGACGAAGACTAAATCTTTTTTATAGCATTAAGAAGTTGATCGATACCCGCACTACGATTTGTTAAATTAAATCGAAGGAGCGGGTATTTTCTTGATGCAAGTGCTTTTCCATCACCCAGCGCTTGAGCCGCAACTAAAGTCTTGAAACCAAAGCTCTGTCCTGGAATTGCAATATCTGTTGATGGGGTTCCAGTAATTTGCAAGAAGGAGCCGTTTTGTTGGCCACCTTTGTGAAACTGTCCCGTGGAGTGAAGAAAGCGTGGTCCCCAACCAAAGGTGACTGGCTTGCCAATTTTCTCTGAAAGTAGTGACCTGATCTCTGAAATCTTCGCTTCATCTTTGCGATCCAGATAAGCCATGATTGCTACATAACCATCTTTGTGGATGCCTTGAATGAATGTCGCTAATGCGTGGGCAATATCAGCGCCTTCTCCAAATATTTCAACAGCGCCATCGGTGTGTGGGGCAGCAAAGACAGGCAGTACGCCGCCCCATTCCTTAAGCAGTGCAGTTGTCTGCTCTTTTGCTTCAGTGACATTGGGTTGATTAAATGGATCGATTTCAAGTGCTGCTCCAACGAGGGCCGTTACCCATTCCCAAATAATGAATTGGGCAGCAAGATCTGCCTCTACAACTAAATCTGCAGAACCGGCGTATGCAATTGAAAATACATTTGGATTTGAAGCTGCTTTTTCGATAACTACGGGAAGGCGTCCAACTTGATTCTTGCCAGTTGATTCGGCTACCAACTGCTCAGCCCAATCGCTTAAGCCTGGCATTGCAGATCCATCATCGGTATAGGAAAGATATTGACCTGCGTGATAGGCGAGTAGGTATGCGATATCTACGACGAAAGTTGAATCGTTAAGGAATGCGGTTTTTGCATCGCTAGCGTTATCAAGAAGCACTGAGACATCTACACCAATCAGAGCTGAAGGCACCAAGCCGAATGCGCTCAAAACACTAAAGCGTCCACCAACATTGGGATCGGCGTTGATGACGGTGAATCCGGCTGCGCGGCTTTGCTTATCCAACGGTGAATCTGGAGCAGTAACGATAACCATGTGGTTGTGTGGTGCTAATCCTGCTTGAGTGAATGCATCTTCAAAGAGTGCGCGCTGTGAGGCTGTTTCAATAGTTGAACCAGATTTAGAGCTCACGACAACGACAGTTTTTGCCAAATCACCTTTGAGTGCATGGGAGACATAATCTGGGTCAGTTGAGTCAAGAATAAAAAGCTTTTTCTTGAAGGTTTGCGCGATAACTTCAGGACCAAGTGATGATCCGCCCATGCCACACAAAACAACATTGCTCTTGTCGCGATGCTTTGCATAAAGGGCATCAAGTGCGGGCAAGAGATCTCTCGAACTTTCCGGAAGATCTATCCAATTCAAGCGAACTGATGCTTCCGCTTGTGCGGAAGGACCCCAAATAGTTGAGTCCTTCTTTGCCAAACGCGCATGAACCTGATTTAAAGCGAAATAACGCGCATCGCTGCGATCAATATTTTTGATCGCATGTCCTGAAATCTTAATCATCCCTGTTGAGCTGCTTTCACATTATCTAGTAGATCATCCCAAGCTTGGGCAAACTTCTTTACACCATCCACTTCAAGATCAGTTGTTACCGCATCGAGTGAGATGTTGAGAGCTGATAAAGCTTTGAGGACTTCAACTGCAGCGCCATAGTTGGAAGTAATTGTGTTACCGCGAACTCTTCCATGATCAATAACGGCATCTAAAGTTGATTGCGGCATGGTGTTGACAGTATCTGGTGCGATGAGTTCAACAACGTAGCGAGTGTCATCGTAGGCAGGGTCTTTCACACCAGTTGATGCCCAGAGTGGACGCTGCTTGTGTGCACCTCTAGCAACTTGTGCTTGCCATCTAGTGGAGGAGAACTTCTCTTCAAAGAGTTGATAGGCAAGATGGGCATTAGCAATTGCTGCTTTTCCAAGAAGGGATGTTGCAGCTTCTGAACCATCTTTTTTCAGCAGTGCATCAATAGATGAATCGATTCGGCTAATGAAAAAGGATGCAACTGAGTGAACATGTGCTGGGTTAGTCGCAGCTTCAATTCCTGAGATGTATGCATCGATTACTGCGCCATAGCGCTTTACTGAGAAAATCAAAGTGACGTTAACGCTAATTCCAGCGGCTATGAGTGCGGTGATTGCAGGTAGGCCCTCAATAGTTGCTGGCACTTTGATCATTAAGTTAGGTCGATCAATAATTGACCAGAGCTCTTTGCCTTGGGCGATTGTGGCTTGGGTATCGTGAGCAAGACGAGGATCGACCTCAATGCTTACGCGTCCATCGACACCCTTGGTTGCGGAGTAAATCTCTTTGAAAAGATCACACGCAGCTCGCACATCATCAGTAGTCAGTTTCTTAACAACATCATCAACTGAAGCATTCTTCATCGCTGCGATATCTGCAGCGTATTCATCTGCCCCTGCAATAGCTGCGCCAAAGATGGAAGGATTAGTTGTAACACCTACTACACCAGAATTTGCTATACGAGATGGGAGTGAATGAACATCGGTACCTGAAATCTTCGCTCTGGATAAATCATCGAGCCAGATTGAAGTTCCACCCTTTGCGACTTCGGCTACAGACATTAGAGAGCTGCCTTAATCTTGGTAACGATTGCTTCAACAGAAAAACCAAATTCTTTGAACAATCGCTTCGCATCGGCTGAAGCACCATAGTGTTCAAGTGAAATTGCGATTCCGCCATCACCGATTAACTGATGCCAACCTTGGGCAATTCCTACTTCAATACTTACCTTCAACTTCATTGAAGGTGGTAGTACCTGATCTTTATAGCTTTGATTTTGTTCGCTAAACCACTCAAGACAAGGGGCGCTTACAACGCGAACAGCAATTCCTTCACTTGCTAATGCGCTCTGCACATCAATAGCCAGTGATACTTCAGAGCCCGTGGCAATAAGAACAGCCTTTGGATTCTGCGCATCTTTGAGAATGTAGGCACCCTTGGCTGTTCCAGAAGCAGGCTCACAATCTGTGCGATCTAAGACAGGGAGATTTTGGCGAGATAACAGGATTCCAGCTGCGCGTCCACGAGTCAGAATCTTCTTCCAACTCTCAGCAACTTCGTTGGCATCTCCGGGGCGCACTACATCTAATCCTGGGATAGCGCGCAAAGCCGCAAAGTGTTCAATAGGTTGATGAGTTGGTCCATCTTCACCAACACCGATTGAGTCATGCGTCCACACAAAAGTGGAAGGAATATTCATGAGAGCTGCAAGGCGAACAGCTGGACGCATGTAATCGCTAAAGACTGCAAAGGTTCCACCGAATGATCGGGTCAAACCATGGAGTGCAATTCCATTGAGAATTGATCCCATTGCATGTTCGCGAATACCAAAGTGAATAATTCGTCCATATGGATGGGCACCTTTAATTTCACTGGATGCAGGCAAGAATGATCCACCGCCATCAATGCTGGTGTTATTGGATCCAGCTAAATCTGAAGAACCACCCCAGAACTCGGGCAGACGTTTGGCGATTGCGTTAATCACCTGACCGGAAGCTGCGCGGGTTGCAACATCTTTGCCGGGAGCAAATGTTGGGATGTCTGCATCCCAACCCGCTGGCAATGCTTTCGCGCGCAAGCGCTCCAATAGTTTTGCTTGTTCTGGATTATCTGATTGCCAAGTCGCAAACTTTGTATTCCATTCTTTGCGCACCTTGGCTGCACGATCCTTTACCAATCGGGCATGAGCTAAAACATCTGCAGGCATAGCAAACTTCTCTTCTGGATTCAGACCAAGAGCGGTTTTAGTTGCGGCAATCTCCTCATCACCGAGGGCGGAACCATGTGAGCCTGCAGTTCCTTGAGCTTTTGGTGCTGGCCAAGCAATAACAGATTTCATACGAATCAAAGAAGGTTTCGTTGTTTCTTTCTTAGCTGCAACCATTGCGGCATCAAGGGCCGCGATATCTACGTTGCCTTTGGATGCAGCCGCAACATCAATAACATGCCAACCATAAGCGCGATATCGGGCAGAGACATCTTCGGTAAATGCGTTATGTGTGTCGCCTTCAATAGAGATTCGATTGTCATCATAAATAACATTTAGTGAACCAAGCTCTTGTGTTCCAGCAAGAGAGGAGGCTTCAGCACTGACGCCTTCTTGTAGATCTCCATCAGAGCAAATAACCCAGATGCTGTGATCAAATACAGAGTTACCTGAAGGTGCTTGTGGATCCAATAAACCACGCTCATATCGCGCAGCCATAGCAATGCCGACTGCTGTTGCAACACCTTGTCCTAGGGGACCAGTCGTCATTTCCACGCCGGCAGTGTGACCAAATTCAGGATGACCCGGAGTAAGTGAACCCCATGTGAGAAATTCTTGAAGATCTTTCATTTCAAGGCCGTAACCACTTAAGAAAAGTTGTGTATAGAGAGTCAGTGATGAGTGACCACAAGAAAGGATGAAGCGATCACGACCAATCCACTGTGGATCTGATGGATCATGAACTAAGTGACGCTGAAAGAGAGTGTAAGCAACAGGGGCCAAGGACATAGCCGTACCTGGGTGGCCATTGCCCACTTTTTGAACTGCATCTGCTGCAAGAGCACGCGCATGTGCAACTACCAGATCATCCATCTCTGACCAATCAGTTAGCGAACTCATAGTGCCATTTCCTTTGCTCTAAATTGAACTGATAGCCAGATTCTCCACGCGCCAATCCACACCAAAGTTGTTCCCAGAATGTGAAGTCCTACTAGTAGCTCAGGTACTCCGAGGAAGTATTGAATGTATCCAAGCACCCCTTGAGAGAGTGAAATAAGGAAGAAGATACCAATGCGGTGCTTGGTCAGCGCAGTTAATTCGCTCCTGCGATAGAAGGAAATTGTTAAGAGCATCAAAATTATTACTGAGATTGAATGAAGACGTGCGACATCTTGCATGGCCACATCAAGTCGCGGTACATCA
>SXYM01000073.1 GCA_005789205.1 Actinomycetota bacterium
GCCTTAGCAATCTCTTGGACTGCGCCACCAAATTTTGCACCTAGTGATTTGAAGTTAGCTTTAATGGAGATATCAACTAAATCACCATCTGCGCTAGCGATGTCTTGGAGATCAATAACGTTGAGCTCATCTGCAATCTGCTCACGCATTTGTTCAGGCAAAGATGCCCAACCACTTGCTGCAATCGGGGCACGGCCCAAAGGTTGACGAATCTTGATGCCAGATTCAGCGCGAGATGCTCGACCCAGTTCAACAATCCGGCGGGTCAGTGCAACTTGCTTTCCAAGTTCACGATCGATGACAGTTGCATCTGCAACTGGGAAGTTTGAAAGGTGAATTGAAGCAACTGCAGAAGAATCGGCAGGGATTACCAACTCTTGCCAGACTTGTTCTGTAATGAAGGGAACCATAGGAGAGAGAAGTTGAGTCAGAGTTACTAGACACTCGTGAAGAGTGGAAAGGGCGCTGACATCTCCATCCCAGAACCTGCGTCGTGAACGGCGCACATACCAGTTAGAAAGATCATCAATAAATCTAGCCAGTGCACGACCAGCAACTTGTGAGTCAAAATCACTGAGTGCGCCATCTACCTCTTCAATTAAGAGATTGAGTTCAGAGATTATCCAGCGATCCATGAGTGGTCGTTCTGCAATCTTTGTTCGCTGACTCAAATCAAAGTTAGATGCTTTGGCATAGAGGGCATGGAAAGAAACTGTGTTCCAATAGGTTAGAAGTGTCTTTCGAACCACTTCATTAATTGCATCATGGCCAACACGACGCGCAGCCCATGGTGAGCCTGCTGCCAACATGTACCAGCGGACAGCATCTGCGCCATGTTGATCCATGAGGGCCATTGGCTCTAGGACGTTGCCTACGTGCTTACTCATCTTGCGACCATCTTTATCCAAGATGTGTCCAAGACAAAGGACAGTCTTATATGAGGATTTATCAAAGACTAAAGTGCCAATAGTCATAAGAGTGTAGAACCAGCCACGTGTTTGATCGATAGCTTCGCAGATAAAGTCAGCAGGATAAGACTCCTTAAACTTTTCAACAGAGCCTTCCTTATGCGGATATCCCCATTGCGCAAATGGCATGGCTCCTGAGTCATACCAACAATCGATAACTTCTGGCACGCGCACCATTGTGGAATCACAATGCGAACAAGCAAAAGTAATGTCATCAACAAATGGGCGGTGCGGATCAAGACTGGAGAGTTCTTGGCCAGCAAGTCCGCCTAATTCAGCGAGGGAATCAACACAGATTTCATGCTTGTTTTCACAGCGCCAAATAGGAAGTGGAGTACCCCAATAACGATTACGAGAAAGTGCCCAGTCGATATTGTTGTTGAGCCAATCACCATAGCGCCCCTCTCTAATTGTCTCGGGGTGCCAATCAGTTGCTGCATTTTCACGAAGCAGCGCATCCTTAATTGACGTAGTGCGGATATACCAGGAAGGTTGCGCGTAATACATCAAAGGTGTGTGACAACGCCAGCAATGCGGATAGGTGTGCTCATATGGTTGGTGCTTATAGAGAACACCACGGGCCTTTAACTCTTTGACTAATAACTTGTCAGCCCCCTTAAAGAAGATTCCGCCTACAACGTCGACTTCCTTTAAGAAATGTCCATCAGGTGCGATCGGATTAACAACAGGTAGACCATATGCACGGCACACCGCTAAGTCATCAGCGCCAAATGCTGGAGATTGGTGAACAAGTCCTGTTCCATCTTCAGTTGTCACATATGTTGCAAGAACTACATAATGCGCATCTGGAATCTCTACGAAATCTAAGGGGCGCTTGTATGTTGTGCGTTCTAGCTCTTTCCCAAGCATTTTCTTGAGAATTTTCTTCTCACCCTTAACGCTCTCCAGCAAGGCCTCAGCAACAACAAGGACTTCGCTGACTTCATCGACAGTGACTTCAACAGCCACATAATCCACTTCTGGATGCACTGCAATTGCAGTATTTGAAACTAAAGTCCATGGGGTCGTTGTCCACACCAGGAAACTGGCGTTGAGTGTAACCAAATCACCAGAGGTAATAGGAAAGCGAACATAGACCGAAGGATCAGTGACAGTTTCATAGCCCTGTGCTAATTCATGATCAGAGAGTCCAGTTCCACAGCGTGGACAATATGGTGCAACGCGATGATCTTGAACAAGTAATCCCTTTTTCCAGATCTCTTTTAGAGACCACCACACACTCTCAACATATTCAGGTGACATAGTCCAATATGCTTCATCGAAATCAACCCAGAAGCCCATTCGGTGTGTCATGTCTGCAAATGCACCAACATGTCGTTGGACTGACTCACGGCATTTGTCATTAAATGCTGCGATTCCATATCTTTCAATATCGCCTTTACCTGCAAAGCCCAACTCTTTTTCAACAGCAATTTCAACGGGCAAACCATGACAATCCCAACCAGCTTTGCGAATTACATGTTTTCCCTTCATTGTGTGAAAGCGGGGGAATACATCTTTAAATACACGTGCTTCAATATGATGAGCGCCAGGCATTCCATTTGCAGTAGGCGGACCTTCATAAAACATCCAGGCAGGTGCACCTTCACGAGCGTTGAGAGTCTTTTCAAAAATTTCGTTATCGCGCCAGAACTTTAAAATTTCGTGCTCGACGGCAGGCAGATCAACGGCTGCAGGAATTGCGCGAAACGACATAAAAAATCCTCCACGAGTAGGAAAGAACTCTGGAGGGACGTGACCTGCTGGCGCAGATCTCGCGGTACCACCCGCCTTGCGTGAAATTCACGCCACTTCACTTTTTCTATCCGCGGCTAGTTCTAGATGGTTTACACCATTTCTTCTAGCAAGCTCGTGAGGTGATGGCCCCGTCAATGCTCATTTGCGGTAGTAGCCCAATACTATCGTCTAGTTAAGCCAAAAAATGCCCGTGGCTAATTGGTAGTAGCCCCTGAAGAGCATTAAGGTTCGCGACATGCCTAAGAAGCCAGTCAAGAAAGCAGCAGCCAAGAAGGCTCCTGCAAAGAAGGCTCCTGCAAAGAAGGCTCCTGCAAAGAAGGCTGCCGCTAAGAAGAAGGTAGCTAAAAAGACTCCAGCGAAAAAAGCGCCAGCCAAGAAGGCGCCTGCAAAGAAGGCTGCCCTTAAGAAGGTAGCTAAAAAGACTCCAGCGAAAAAAGCGTCCGCTAAAAAAGCTGCGGTAAAGAGCATTCCAGTAAAGAAGGCTCCAGGTAAGCCATTTCCATCAAAGACAACTCTGACTGTTGATGAAAAATCTCAAACAGTTTCAGTCTCAACTATTTCTGCGCCAGTATCTGCCCCTGTAGTAGAAGAGCGCCGATTAGTAATGCCACCACCACCACGTCCAGCTAAGAGCGGTAAAAAGGTTGCACCTCTGAAGCCAATCAAAGTAGCTCCAACACCAATTGTTGTTAGTGACAGTGAATCCCCATGGACAGCAGCTGAACTAAAGAGCATACGGGCTGAGATTTCTAAAGAGCTAGCACGTCTTAGAGTTGAGCTGGAAAAAGTTGAAGTGGAGATGGATTCACTTATTCAAGAATCTGGTGAAGGCGCTGGAGATGACCAAGCTGATGCAGGTACTAAGACTTTTGAACGTGAACATGAAATGTCACTAGTGATTAATGCCCGTGACATGGTTTTGCAAACAGAGCGTGCCTTAGATCGAATTGACTCTAAGACCTATGGAAACTGCGAAGAATGTGGAAGTGCAATTGGAAAGGCCCGTTTACAAGTATTTCCTCGGGCCACTTTGTGCATGATCTGCAAGCAGAAGGAAGAACGGCGCTAGCAGTGCGCGTGTGGCGCACACTCTTAGGTGTTGCCTTGCTTATCTGGCTTGCGGATTTAGCAACCAAAATCTGGGCAGTAGATTATCTGTCCAACCGAGCTCCAGTAAAAGTCATTGGCTCACTTTTCCAACTCACCTTCGTTAGAAACTCTGGAGCCGCCTTTTCTTTTGCAGCAGGGGCAACTTTGTTTCTATCTCTATTTGGAATTGCCGTATTAATTGCTATTGCTTATTACGCACCGGCATTGACTTCAAAGGGTTGGGGAGTTGTTTTAGGCTTAGTCATGGGTGGAGTTTTAGGAAATTTGACCGATCGCATATTTAGAGAGCCGGGGCTGCTGCGTGGGCATGTCATAGATTGGATGCAACTGCCACATTGGCCTATATTCAATATTGCAGACACGGCAATCGTGGTTGCTGCCTTTATTTCAGTTGTTTTAACTGCGCGAAACATTCCTCCTATTAAAAAAGAAGAGTTGATATGAGTAATAGAGAACAGCGCACCCTGTCAGTGCCAGAAGGCGTTGCTGGTGAGCGAATCGATAGCGCTCTCACCCGTGTGCTGGGCCTTTCGCGCACAGCAGTAGTTAAGTTGCTCGAAGATGGCGATATCAGAACTTCTGGAAAAGCCATGGCTAAATCAGATCGCGTTAGCGCCAACCAAGTCATTGATGTGTTAATGCCAGCTCCAATTAATCAAGATCCAATTCCGCTTACACCACTAGAAGGCCTTTCAATTGTTTATGACGATGAGGCAATCGTGGTTATTGATAAGCCTGTGGGATGTGCTGCCCATCCAAGTCCAGGATGGACGGGCTCAACAGTTGTTGGCGCACTCATGGCAGCTGGGTATTCAATTTCAACAAGTGGGGCTGTAGAGCGACAAGGCATAGTCCATCGCCTAGATGTCGGCACTAGCGGATTAATGATTGTTGCAAAGAGTGATCACGCATTTACTGTATTAAAAGATGCTTTTAGAAATCGCACAGTAGACAAGATTTATCATGCACTGATTCAAGGTCATATGGATCCAACAACTGGCACAATTGATGCACCGATTGATCGACATCCAAAAGAAGATCATCGTTTCGCAGTAGTGGCAACAGGAAAAGATTCCATAACCCATTATGAAGTTATTGAGTTTTATCGAGGGGTTTCTTTAATTAAGGTTGAATTAGAAACCGGTCGTACACACCAAATCCGTGTCCACTTCTCTGCACTCAACCATCCACTTGTTGGCGACACAACATATGGCGCAGATCCCGTGTTGGCTAAATCTCTAGAGATGAGACGACCTTGGCTACACGCCAAGGAGCTCAAGTTTGAGCACCCTATTACCGGCGAACACCTGAGTTTTGAAGCTCCATACCCAGCCGATCTCACACGCTCATTAGCGTTGCTATCTGATGCAGTTCTGCCTTAAGTAATAATCTACGACCACCATGAATTCTGAGAATTTCGTTCATCTGCACGTCCATACCGAGTATTCAATGCTCGATGGTGCAGCCCGTGTTCCCGATTTAATGCAAGAAGTAGCACGCCAAGGAATGCCAGCAATTGCGATGACAGATCATGGAAATGTTTTTGGTGCTTATGAGTTTTATAAGCAAGCGAAAAAAGCTGGTGTTAAGCCAATTATTGGTATTGAAGCCTATGTTGCACCCGAATCTCGCTTTGATAAAAAAAGAGTGCAGTGGGCAAGTGGTGGTGAAGATGATGTTTCAGGTGGTGGAGCTTATACGCACATGACTATTTTGGCTGAAAATAATACTGGTCTAGGAAATCTCTTTCGTCTTTCTTCACTTGCTTCCCTTGAGGGCTATTACTACAAGCCCCACATGGATAGAGAACTTCTAGCTCAATATTCCAAGGGTTTAATTGCAACAACGGGTTGCCCAGGTGGAGAGATTCAAACTCGCTTGAGAATGGGTGCATACAAAGAGGCATTAAAGGCTGCAAGTGACTATCGAGATATTTTCGGTGAAGGCAATTTCTTTTTAGAGGTAATGGATCATGGAATTGATATTGAAAGCCGTGTCAAAGCTGACTTGCTCAAGCTTGGGAAAGAGTTAGGACTCCCACTTCTTGCGACCAATGACCTTCACTACACATTACAAGCAGACTCTGGCGCACATGAGGCTCTACTGTGTGTTCAATCTGGTTCTACATTGGCTGATCCAAAGCGATTTAAGTTCGATAACGACTCTTTCTATGTCAAAACTCCTGCGCAGATGCGAGAGCTCTTTAAAGACATTCCAGAGAGTTGCGATAACACATTACTTATTGCCGAGCGTTGTGATGTGACCATGCGAGAAAATGAAAACCTCCTTCCGCAATTTAATGTTCCAGAGGGAGAGACTGAAGATTCGTGGCTTAAAAAGGAAGCAGTTCGTGGCATGAAAGAGCGCTTAGGTGAAAAGCTGACTCCCGCACACGAATCTCGTCTTGATTATGAACTTGGCGTGATGGAGAAGATGGGTTTTCCTGGTTACTTTCTTGTTGTTGCCGATTTAGTTGGACATGCAAAAAAAGTTGGTATTCGAGTTGGACCAGGTCGAGGATCGGCTCCAGGCTCTCTTGTTGCATATTCACTTGGCATCACCGGCTTAGATCCGCTCGAGCATGGACTTTTGTTCGAGCGCTTTCTTAATCCAGAACGTATATCTATGCCTGATATCGACTTGGACTTTGATGAGCGTCGTCGCAGCGAAATGATTCGGTATGCAACAAATAAGTATGGTGAAGATCGAGTTGCTCAGATCATCACTTACGGAACCATTAAATCAAAGCAGGCGATTAAGGACTCAACTCGCGTGCTTGGATATCCATACGTCATTGGTGAGAAGTTAACGAAGGCTTTGCCGCCAGCGGTGATGGGTAAAGATATTTCTCTTAGCGGAATCTTTGATCCCAAAGATGATCGCTATGGGGAAGCGGGGGAGTTCCGCTCATTGTATGAATCAGATCCAGATTCAAAACGCGTGGTTGATACGGCGCGTGGTCTTGAAGGATTAAGGCGCCAGTCGGGTGTTCACGCAGCTGGAGTAATTCTCTCGCGCGAACCATTACTTGATGTCATTCCAATTCATCGCCGTGAAGCAGATGGCGCAATCATCACTCAGTTTGATATGGGTGCATGTGAATCTATTGGCTTACTTAAGATGGACTTTTTGGGCCTTCGAAATCTCTCTGTTCTGGATGATGCACTAATTAACATTAAAGAGAACCAAAACATTGATGTGGTGTTAGAGGATTTAACACTCGATGATAAAAAGACATATGAACTCCTCTCTCGCGGTGACACTCTGGGTGTGTTCCAGCTAGATGGTGGACCAATGCGTGCGTTGCTTAAATCTATGTCTCCGGATTCTTTTGAAGATATATCGGCTGTTATCGCTCTCTATCGTCCAGGTCCTATGGGTGAGAATGCACATAACAACTACGCCGATCGCAAAAATAAGCGAAAGCCAGTTGAACCTATTCACCATGAGCTTTCAGAACCATTGCAGGAGATTCTTGGTGACACATATGGCCTGATTGTTTATCAGGAGCAAGTAATGGCTATTGCCCAAAAAGTTGCTGGGTTCTCACTAGGGCGAGCGGATCTCTTGCGCAAGGCGATGGGTAAGAAGAACAAAGATATTTTGGATAAGGAATACATTCCTTTTGAAGCGGGTATGAAGGCCAATGGTTTCTCAACTGCTGCTATCAAACGCTTGTGGGACGTCCTTATTCCATTCTCTGACTATGCTTTCAACCGAGCACACTCCGCTGGTTATGGTGTTGTCTCATATTGGACTGCTTATTTAAAGGCTAACTATCCCACTGAATACATGGCAGCGCTTTTAACTAGCGTCCGAGATGATAAAGACAAATCTGCACTTTATTTGAGTGAGTGCCGCCGAATGGGAATCAAGGTGTTACCACCTGATGTCAATGAATCTAATGGCGAATACACCCCTCGTGGAAAAGATATTCGCTTTGGTCTTGCAGCTATTAGAAATGTTGGCGAAGGTGTTGTCGCATCCATTAAAGATGCGCGTGAGAAAAAAGGTCGATTCACATCCTTTGGTGATTTCTTAGCAAAAGTTGATGCACAGGTGTGTAACAAGAAGACAATTGAATCCTTGATTAAGGCGGGAGCATTTGGCTCCCTAGGAGCAACGCGTAAGGGCTTGATTGCTGTTCACTTGGAGGCAATTGATTCTGTTATTGAGAGTAAGCGTGCTGAGGCCATTGGCCAGTTTGATCTATTCGGCGGAGAAGCAATCACTGAAGTTTCAGGCTTAGATATTGAGATCCCAGCGGGTGAATGGGATAAGGCGATGTTGCTGAGCTATGAGCGCGAAATGCTGGGTCTCTATGTTTCCGATCATCCACTTCTAGGTGTTGAACATGTGCTTCGAGCCAATACCGATATGTCTATCAGCGAATTAGTTGATGAAGGCGCGCAACATGAATCAGTTGTCACTATCGGCGGCTTAATTACTAGTGTTACTCGCAAGGTTTCAAGGCAGGGTGCTTCTTGGGCCGTAGTAACAATTGAAGATCTTGAAGGATCGTTGGAAGTTCTCTTCTTCTCAAATACCTACAACCAGTATTCAATGTCTCTGACTGAAGATCGAATTGTGACTATTCGTGGTCGCGTTGATCGCCGTGAAGAGAATCTGAGATTTACAGCCCTTGAAATGTCTATGCCAGATATTTCTGCAGGTCCAACCGGTCCTCTTGTGATTTCAATTCCAATGTCTCAGTGCACGCCACCAGTTGTTGATCGCATCAAGGAGATTTTGCGTTCACATCCAGGTAAGCGAGAAGTTCATCTGTCTTTGAGTGAAAATGGAAGCAGTACCGTAATGAAGATTGATGCATCCGTCACAGCTTCTCCATCATTGAGCGCAGATCTCAAATCTATTCTTGGGCCTAACTGCCTGGTTTAAATTCAAGTCCGCCGTGTTGGGCTCAGCCGTTACAATTAGCATGTGATTCGTACCATTGATCTTCGTGGCAAAGCCTTAAACAAGGCTGGATATAACGCCGAACTTCCGCGCGCAGCTTTAGATGTCGCCCAAGCTATGGCTCTAGTTGAGCCAATTCTGCACCGAGTTAAAACCGGTGGAGAAGGTGAACTCATTAAATTGGCGCAAGAATTCGATGGAGTTACTCCAGCATCTATTCGCGTCCCACAGCAGACTTTAAATTCAGCGTTAGCATCATTAGATCCTGCGATTCGAGCAGCGCTAGAGCTTTCAATTGAACGAGTGAGAAAAGTTCATAATGATCAGGTTAGAACTGATAAGACCACGAACGTTGTTGATGGTGGCACCGTTACTCAAAAGTGGATCCCCGTTGATCGTGTGGGTCTCTATGTTCCGGGTGGACGAGCGGTATATCCAAGCAGCGTTGTCATGAATGTTGTACCTGCGCAAATTGCAAAGGTCCCTTCGATCGCTGTTGCTTCACCACCGCAAAAGGAATTCGCAGGCCTGCCTCACCCAACTATTTTGGCAACTTGTGCATTACTTGGTGTAACTGAAGTCTTTGCGGTTGGGGGAGCCCAGGCGATTGCCATGTTTGCTTACGGCGTTGAAGGCCTGTGTGAAAAGAGTGATCTAGTTACAGGTCCAGGCAATATCTATGTAGCTGCCGCTAAACGCGCACTACGTGGTGTGATTGGAATTGATTCAGAAGCTGGCCCAACTGAAATTGCTATCTTGGCTGACTCTTCTGCTCGGGCAAGTGATGTTGCAGCAGATTTAATTAGCCAAGCTGAGCACGATGTAATAGCTGCAGCGATTTTGGTTACCGACTCAATTGATTTAGCCAACAACGTTGAGGCCGAACTCAAGATTCAAATTGGAAGAACCAAGCACAAAGAACGTATTACGGGCGCCCTTTCAGGCGTTCAGTCAGCAATTGTCATAGTTGATGATATGAAGCAGGGAATTGACGTTGTTAATGCCTATGCTGCAGAACACTTAGAAATTCAGACAAAGAATTCGCGTGAAGATGCTGCACAAATTAGAAATGCTGGAGCAGTCTTTATCGGACGTTTTTCACCTGTCTCACTTGGAGATTACTCGGCAGGATCTAATCACGTCCTTCCTACAGGAGGATGTGCTTGTCACTCAAGTGGCTTATCTGTTCAGACATTTCTGCGGGGACTTCACTTCGTTGAATATGGCGAAAAAGCATTCACTGATTTAGTTCCGACAGTTGTGACGCTAGCTAATTCAGAAGATTTACCCGCACATGGCCAAGCAATGACAATTAGATTGGAAAATTCATAAATGAATTGGCCAACTTGGTTGCCTCTGCGAAAGGACTTAACTCCTCTTACCCCTTATGGCGCACCGCAGATTCCTGCACAAGCCTCACTGAACACTAATGAGAATCCTTATTCACCTTCACCTACTTTGCAGAAAGCAATCGCAGACGCTGTGATGGTTGCAGCTGCGAATTTGAATCGTTATCCCGATCGTGATGCTAATAAACTGCGAACTAAGTTAGCCGGCTATATCAATTCAACGTCTGAGGTAAATCTCACGATAGATAACATTTGGGCAGCAAATGGCAGTAATGAAATTATTCAATCTATCTTTCTAGCTTTCGGTCAGGCAAGCGCCCTTGGTTTCACGCCCTCTTATTCAATGCACCCACTCATTGCCAAGGTGTGTGGAACTAATTGGGTAGATGGAAAGCGAAATTCGGATTTCTCACTCAACGTCGAACTTGCTCTTGAGCAAATTAGGCAGGTCAAGCCAGCATTAACTTTTATCACAACGCCTAATAATCCAACAGGTGAATCAGTTTCAATCTCAGACATCATGTTACTTGCTGATTCTGTGGCAAAGATAAATGGCCTACTGATTGTGGATGAAGCGTATGCAGAATTTTCAACTGAAGAATCTGCAGTAACACTCGTAGCTAAAAATCCTCATGTTGTTGTTATACGGACTATGAGTAAAGCATTTGCATTTGCAGGAGCACGAGTGGGATACATGGTCTGTGATAGTTCGGTAAAAGATGCCATGATGCTTGTGAGATTGCCGTATCACTTAAGTGCATTGACTCAAGCAGCAGCATCAGTTGCTATAGATTTCAAAGACGAACTACTGGGATATGTCTCTGAGTTGATACGCGCTCGGGAGGCGCTGACGGCGCAGTTAAACGCACTCGGGCTCAAGGTTATTCCGAGCAGCGCGAACTTCATCTTGTTTACGGGATTTCACGCCCAAGCCCCTAAACTTTGGCGTGAACTACTCGGTAAAGGCGTCCTAATTCGAGATGTCGGACTACCAGGGTATTTGCGAGTGACTGTCGGCAATGGAGCCGAAAACACATTATTTATAACTGCATTAAAAGAACTCATCTAAAGAGAGGCCATCATGAGAACCGCACGAGTCGAAAGAGCAACGAAAGAGTCACATGTTTTAGTTGAGCTCAACCTAGATGGACAAGGCGTTATCGATGTTTCTACTGGTGTGCCGTTTTTTGACCACATGATGTCTCAGCTAGGTAAGCACTCGGGCTTTAATCTCACAATTAAGACAACAGGTGATGTTGAAGTTGATTCTCACCACAGTGTTGAAGACACATCACTAGCATTTGGCCAAGCCCTACGCAAAGCTCTGGGGGACAAGGCAGGCATTCGCCGCTTTGGTGATTCCATGGTTCCACTCGATGAAGTTTTAGTTCAAGCCGCAGTTGATCTATCTGGACGTCCATATTTGGTCCACCGTCAGCCAGAGATTGTTGAGCTAATAGGAACTTTTGATACAACACTCGGAAAACATATTTGGGAATCAATAGTTGCAGAAGCTCATATTGCGCTACATATCCGTGTGCTTGAAGGAAGAAATGCACACCATGTTTTTGAAGCACAGTTCAAAGCCGTTGCACGTGCACTGCGTGATGCAGTTTCACTCGATGGCAGAGTTGCAGGTATTCCTTCAACTAAAGGCTCTCTTTGATCGCAATTCTTGATTATGGTTCTGGCAACTTACGTTCAGCACAAAGAGCCTTTGCTACTTCTGGTGTTGATGTAGTTGTCACATCTGATCCTGCCACAGCACTTGAATCCGATGGTTTAGTTGTTCCAGGTGTTGGAGCTTTTGCTGCATGTATGCAGGGGTTGAGATCTGTTAATGGCGAAGCAATCATCCGTGAGCGAATTGCGAAAGAACGACCTGTGCTTGGAATTTGTATTGGAATGCAGATACTTTTTCAAGAAGGTAGCGAGCATGCTGAAAATGGAAACCACAAAGGTGTTGGAGTTTGGGAAGGTGAAGTCTCGCGTTTGAACGCACCAATACTTCCGCACATGGGTTGGAATAGCGTTGAAAGTGAATCTAAATCAACCTTATTAAAGGGAGTTGTAGGAGAGTCATTCTATTTTGTTCACTCTTATGCAGCCAAGAAAGCAGTTGGGAAAATGCAGGGGTGGAGCTTTCACGGTGAAAAGTTTTTGGCAGTGGTTGAAGATGGCTATGTTTCGGCAACGCAATTTCATCCAGAAAAGTCTGGAGATGCAGGGTTAGCTTTGATTAAGAATTGGGTGAGTGCACTATGAGTTACTTAGAGCTTCTGCCTGCTGTAGATGTGAAAGATGGGCGTGCAGTGCGCTTGGTGCAAGGTGAACTAGCCCAAGAGAGTATTTATGGCGCACCGCTTGAAGTTGCACTTGAATTTCAAAAAGCAGGGGCTGAGTGGTTACACCTTGTTGATCTAGATGCCGCATTTGGCCGCGGAAGTAATGCTGAACTCTTGGCACAAGTTGTTGGCGCACTTGATATTAAAGTCGAACTCTCTGGCGGTATTAGAGATGATGAATCTTTGCACAGAGCTTTAGCTACTGGTTGCGCGCGAGTAAATCTTGGAACAGCCGCCTTAGAAGATCCTGAATGGACTGCTCGAGTCATTGGAGAATTCGGCAATCGCATCGCTGTTGGACTTGATGTGCGTGGGCACGTGCTTGCTGCGCGTGGGTGGACTAAAGAAGGTGGAGATCTCTTTGAAATACTTTCACGATTAGATAAAGATGGTTGTGCTCGATATGTAGTAACTGATGTGACAAAAGATGGCACGTTGGCTGGGCCTAATCTAGAACTTCTCAAATCTGTCTGTGCAGCAACATCTAAACCAGTTGTTGCTAGTGGTGGTATCTCTTCTTTGGTGGATATTCAAGCTCTGTGTGATCTCAATTCAACAGGTGTTGAAGGTGCCATCGTTGGCAAAGCTTTATATGCTGGTGCTTTTACTTTGCAAGAAGCGCTGAAAGTTACAGGACGATGACTCTTTCTGTTCGCATCATTCCTTGCTTGGATGTCACTAATGGTCGAGTTGTTAAGGGAGTTAATTTTACAAACCTTGTTGATGCAGGAGATCCAGTTGAGATGGCCGCTCTCTATGGGGCAGAAGGCGCTGATGAGTTAACTTTTCTTGATATCTCAGCAACCGTTGATGGGCGAGAGACAACGTTGGATGTTGTTCGCCGCACAGCTGAACAAGTCTTTATTCCACTGACAGTTGGCGGAGGCATTAGAAATGTCTCTGATGTGGATCGCTTACTTCGAGCAGGAGCAGACAAGGTTTCAATCAACACTGCAGCAATTTCTCGACCTGAATTAATCTCAGAGATTGCAGATCGATTTGGTTCACAAGTCCTAGTTCTCTCTGTTGATGCGCGCCGTGCACGTACCGAATCAGGTTTTGAAGTCACAACTCATGGCGGTCGAGAAGGAACAGATATTGATGCAATCGCCTGGATTGAAAAAGCTTGTGGATTGGGTGTCGGTGAAATTCTTCTGAACTCAATGGATGCTGATGGAACTCGTGCTGGCTATGACATTGGAATGATTACAGCGATGCGTTCAGTTTCAAAAGTGCCATTGGTTGCCAGTGGAGGTGCTGGAACTTTGGCTGATTTCGCAGCAGCCCTAGATGCAGGGGCAGATGCACTTCTTGCTGCAAGCGTGTTCCACTTTGGAATACACCGCATAGGTGATGTGAAGTCCTACCTAGGTTCGCACAATTATCCCGTGCGCGCCGTGGCTGCAAGGTAAGGCAGAATTATTCCATGAGCTCACTTGATCCAGCTGTTACAGCGTTGCTCAAGGATCCAACAACGCTTATTCCTGCCGTGGTTCAAGACTCAATAACGAATGAAGTTTTAATGCTGGCTTATATGAACACAGAATCTCTTGCGCAGACTCTTAGCACAGGAAAAGCAACCTATTGGTCCCGCTCTCGAAATGAACTTTGGGTTAAAGGTGCAACTTCTGGTCATTTTCAAAAAGTAATCTCTGTTGCATTGGATTGTGATGGGGATGCATTACTACTGCGTGTTGAGCAAATAGGTGTTGCATGCCATACTGGCAACAAAACTTGCTTCCACTCCCAAATAACGCTGGGTGAGTAAGAATGAACCTAGAAGAATTTCGCGCTTACGCCAAGGTCTCAAATGTAATTCCAGTTTCAAGGCGTCTGCTTGCAGATGGAGAAACACCTTTGGGTGTTTATAGAAAATTAGCTAAGAACGCTGCCAATACTTTTCTATTGGAATCTGCCGAACACGGTGGTGCTTGGTCGCGGTATTCATTTATTGGTGTGCGAAGTGAAGCTACGCTGAGTGAAAAAGATGGAAAGGCTTACTGGCAGGGCACGGCTCCTGCTGGTGCACCAACTGGAATAGATCCACTTGAAGCGTTGCGTCTTTCTGCAGCACATTTGAAATCGCCCACCATTGCTGGACTGCCTCCTTTAACGGGTGGGCTAGTTGGCTTCATGGGCTATGACGTTGTGCGTCGATTGGAAAAACTGCCTAGCCTTTCGAAAAAGGATCTACCACTTCCAGAGTTGAGTTTTATGTTGACAAGTGATTTAGCAGTTCTAGATCACAGCGATGGAACCATTACTTTAATTGCTAATGCCATTAACTGGGATGGAAGCGATGATCGTATCGATGAAGCGTTCAATGCATGCAATGAGCGCTTAGATCGCATGCAAGCAGATTTGGCAGCACCCCTCGATGGTGAAATTGCACAGATTGATTCACATGCTTCACCAACCTTTGATGCCAACATGAGCCCTGATGAGTTCAAGGCAAAGATAGCAATTGCAAAAGAGGAGATATTGGCCGGAGAGGCTTTCCAGATTGTTCTCTCTCAACGTTTTTCAATGCCATGTTCTGCTGATGCAATCGATGTTTATCGCATGCTGCGCCTTAATAACCCAAGTCCATATATGTATTTGTTCCGTTTCAATGAGGGAATCACAATTGTGGGTTCAAGTCCTGAAGCGTTGGTGAAAGTAAATGCGCGCGAAGTAATGATTCATCCCATCGCTGGAACGAGAAAACGCTCATCATCTCCTGAGGAAGATCACCGCCTAGGTGAGGAACTTTTAGCGGATCCAAAAGAGCGAGCAGAGCATTTAATGTTGGTTGATTTAGGTCGAAATGATTTGGGGCGTGTCTGTGCTCCGGGTTCTGTGGAAGTTATTGATTTCATGCATATTGAACGGTATTCGCATGTCATGCATATTGTTTCAACTGTTACTGGCACCTTGGGAGAAAAATCAACTCCGGTAGATGCACTCTTTGCAGTCTTTCCAGCCGGCACATTATCTGGTGCACCAAAGCCTCGAGCGATGGAGATTATTGAAGAGCTCGAGCCAACTCGTCGCGGAGTTTATGGAGGCATTGTTGGTTATATAGATTTCACAGGAAACATCGATACATGTATTGCGATTAGAACTGCATTAATTCATGATGGTGTTGCTTACGTGCAAGCAGGGGCTGGAATCGTTGCAGATTCTGATGCGGAGTCAGAGAATCAAGAATGTAGAAATAAGGCAGCAGCTGTGTTGATGGCAGTGGATTCGGCAAATAGATTGCGAAAGAACTAATGGAACAATCAATTGCAATTGCCTTGAGCATTCTTGTTGTTTATGGCTTAGTTCTACTTATTGGTAAGAAGTTCAAGCTTTCGTCACGCTATGAGAGAAAGCCTCGTGTGCTCAACACATGGAGCGCACTTGATGAAGGCATTGACCCAACTGTGCAGGATAAAAAATGAGCATCCTGGATTCAATTATTAAAGGCGTCCGGGATGATTTAGCTGCGCGCAGAAAACCTTTAGCGCAATTACAAGAGGCGATGGATACAGTGGCTCCTGTACGCGATCCTTTAGAGACGTTACTTCAAAATGAACTCTCAGTAATTGCTGAAGTCAAGCGCTCTTCGCCAAGCAAGGGAGAACTTGCGACAATTGCAGATCCTGCAAGTTTGGCTGAGCAGTATGAAAATGCTGGAGCCAGCGTGATTAGCGTGTTGACTGAAAGACGACGCTTTGGTGGATCATTGGCTGACTTAGATTTGGTTCGTTCGCGAGTCAATACTCCGATACTTCGTAAAGATTTTATGGTTGATGAATATCAATTCTTTGAAGCACGCGCTCATGGCGCCGATGTTGTGCTTCTTATTGTTGCCGCATTGAGTAAGTCCCAACTCAACGATTTTCATCAATTAGCAGAGGGTTTGCAAATGCGGGCTCTTGTTGAAGTGCATACACATGATGAGCTGGAGAGAGCGTTAGAGATTTCACCACGGATCGTTGGTGTTAACTCCCGCAACTTAAAAACCCTAGACGTTGATGCAAATGCATTTGCTGAATTACTCCCACTCATTCCAAAAGATGTGGTGCGCGTCGCAGAATCTGGAATCTCTAAGCGCCATGAAGTCGAGTTTGCACAAAACAATGGAGCAACGGCGATTCTGGTGGGTGAGGCATTGGTGCGCGCAGCCAATCCAGAGCTGGCGATGCGCGAACTTCTAGGCACAGATAGGATTAGTTCATGACAATCCAATTAGGTGATGTCCTTGGCCACTTTGGTCAATATGGTGGGCGCTTTGTGCCCGAAGCACTTATTGGAGCTCTTGATGAGCTAGAAGCAGCACATAACGCCGCAAAAACAGATCGAGGTTTCCAAGCAGAACTTACTGAACTTCATCGCACATACACAGGACGTCCAAGCATCATCACAGAAGCTAAGAGATTTTCTGAACATGCAGGTGGCGCAAGAATTTTGCTCAAGCGAGAAGATCTCAACCACACAGGTAGCCACAAGATTAATAACGTTTTAGGTCAGGCCCTTCTTACCAAAAAGATGGGCAAGAAGCGCATCATCGCTGAAACCGGAGCAGGACAACATGGTGTTGCCTCAGCAACTGCTGCAGCTCTCCTGGGTCTTGAATGTGTTGTTTACATGGGTGAAGAAGACACACGTCGTCAAGCTCTCAATGTTGCACGAATGAAGTTGCTAGGGGCCGAAGTTGTACCAGTAACTTCAGGCTCTCGCACTCTTAAAGATGCTATTAATGAAGCAATGCGCGATTGGGTTACAAATGTTGCAACAACACATTACATGTTGGGTACAGTTGCCGGACCACATCCATTTCCAACAATGGTGCGCGATTTCCATAAAATAATCGGTGAAGAAGCCCGTGAACAAGTTCTAGCGTTGACTGGAAAATTACCTGATGCAGTTCTTGCGTGCGTCGGGGGAGGATCAAATGCAATCGGAATTTTCCATGCATTCATTCCTGATGAGGGAGTCCGGTTAATTGGTTTGGAAGCTGGCGGGGATGGAATTGAAACTGGTCGCCATGCAGCAACAATTAGCGGTGGTTCAGAAGGTGTTTTACACGGAACTCGTTCCTATGTTTTGCAAGATGAAAACGGACAGACGATTGAATCCCATTCAATCTCTGCCGGTTTAGATTATCCCGGCGTTGGTCCAGAGCATGCATACTTACATGACATTGGTCGCGCCGAATATCGCGCAGTAAATGATGATGCAGCCATGGCTGCGTTCTCTCTCTTTTCTAGAACAGAAGGAATAATCCCGGCAATTGAAACTGCTCACGCTTTAGCTGGTGCACTAGTGCTAGGAAATGAGTTAGGTCCGCAAGCGACTCTTCTTATTAACCTCTCTGGGCGTGGAGATAAAGATGTTCAGACTGCGGCAGATTACTTTGGAATCCCATTGTGAGCACAGCTTTAGATCTAGTTTTTGAAAAAACTCGTTCAGAAAATAGAGCTGCACTCATTGCATACATTCCAGCCGGTTTTCCTTCCAAATCAGGGTGCGAAAAAGCAGTTAGAGCTTTGGCAGAGGCAGGCGTTGATGCTATTGAAATCGGCTATCCATACAGTGATCCGATTATGGATGGTCCAACAATTCAAGAGGCTGCAGAGATTTCTCTTAAAGGTGGGACAAATGCCGCAGATGTGTTTTCGGCTCTGAAGGTGGCAAGTGATACCGGTGTTGCATCAGTTGTGATGACTTATTGGAATCCTATTGAAAAGTATGGCGTGAAAGAGTTTGCACAGTCCATAGCAGATAACGGTGGTTCTGGAGTTATTACGCCGGATCTAACAATTGAAGAATCCGCCCGATGGTTAGAGGCCGTTGATAACTCTGGGATTAATCCAATTTATGTCGTTGCACCAAGTACCTCAGATGCTCGTTTGGCTAAAGTTACTTCTAAGACTGGTGGTTTTGTCTATGCCGCATCTGTCATGGGAGTAACAGGAGCGAGAACTAATGTTTCAGTTGATGCAAGTGCGCTAGTTGCAAGGGTTAAGAACACAACAAAGCTGCCTGTATCTGTTGGTTTAGGGGTTTCAACTCGTGAACAGGCAAAACAAGTTGCAGCCTATGCAGATGGTGTCATTGTTGGATCGGCATTCATTAAACTGCTTTTGGATGCTAAATCTGAGCAAGAAGGCCTGGATGCAATTTCAGCATTAGCAAAAGAGTTGGCGTTAGGAGTGCGAGAGGGCCGATGATTAATTTACATAAGAAGTACCAACCTTTTATCACTTTAATTTGCCGCCTTCTTCTAGGTGGAGTGTTGTTAGTAGCAGGGGGGTTAAAGGCTTTCAAGCCATCTGAGTCGGCAGGCGCAGTTGCTGCTTATAAAATCTTGCCTACAAATCTTGCTCATCTGATTGGCTATGCATTGCCATGGTTAGAGATCGCAATCGGAATCCTTTTAATTATTGGCCTGTCCACTCGATTTGCTGCAGTTATTGGAACAGGCGTCATGGTTGTCTTTATCGCCGCAATCATTTCGGTTTGGGCCCGTGGCATCCTCATTGACTGTGGATGTTTTGGTGGGGGAGGCGAAGTTGACCCAAGTAAAGCTTCCGAAGCGCGTAGGGCCTATCTCATGGAAATTTTACGCGATTTAGGTTTGGCTTTAAGCGGGGCTTATCTATACTTTTTCCCATACGGACGTTTGAGCATTGAAAAACCACTTCAAAATAACGAGGAGCAGTAATGGCAAAGCAGGCGAAGGCAGCTAAATCATCTGGCGGAGATAAATTCACACGATGGTTAGTTATCGGAATGGTTACCCTAGTGGTTGCATCAGGGGTTATCTTCAGCGTTGTTGGTGAAAAGACTAAAGCCAATGAGTCATTTGCAATCTTGAGCGATTTTAAACCTGGTCCAACAGTAGTTTCAACTGTTGATGAAGCAAACGGTGCGGGAATTACATTTAACAACGGTGCAGCAAAGACTATTGATATTTGGGAAGATCCACAGTGCCCAGTCTGTAATACTTTTGAACAGGCCAACGGTGAGTTCATCGATGAATTAGTGCGCACCAAGAAAGCTAACGTTGTTTATCACGTTGTCTCATTCCTTGGTAATGAATCTGTTGCCGCTGCTAATGCTGCTTATTGCGCAGCTGATGAAGGTCGTTATCTAGATTTCCATAAGGCTATGTATTTGGTGCAGCCAGTACTTGAAAATTCAGGGTTCTATTCAACCGAAAACCTAATCAAAATTGGTAGTTACGCAGGTCTTACAACGCAGAGCTTTAGTGATTGCGTGACCAAGGGTTCAAAGCTCGATAAGGTAAAAGCTGCCTATGAATCTATGGCCAAATACAACGTTCAAGGAACTCCAACCGTGTTCTTTAACGGCAAAAAGTGGGAGCGCCAGAACAATGCATTCCTTCCA
>SXYM01000074.1 GCA_005789205.1 Actinomycetota bacterium
CGTTACCCACCACTTTGCTCTTTTGAGTCCGGACTTTCCTCGGTACTTTCGTAACGAGGTGATCCGGGCGACTCTTCAGCCTTAAGGATACTTGCATTATTGGTCTTCTTGTAATCCCTTTAAAAATAGGCCACAGTTCACGGATGCAAACGGGCCGAAGCATTGTTTATGCCAAAAATGGCGGAGCTGCTGCAAGCCAGCCACTGGCCGTGAGCGCTGCGATTTCAATACTAAAACAAGGTGGAAGCTTTATTGATGCTGCCATTGCACTGAGTGCGGTGATCTGTGTTGTGGAGCCTGGTGCATCACACTTAGGTGGGGATGCTTTCTTAGTTACTCACCATGCAAGCACAAAAACTAACCTTGCATTTAACGGTAGTGGAGAAGCACCACACGCTGCAACTGCTGCTGCTTATGCCACTGAGATACCTCTGCATGGATATAAATCAGGAACTGTTCCAGGTTTAGTTTCAACCTGGTTTGAAGCCCATGCGCGTTATGGAACCTTGCCGATGGCTAGGTTGTTGGAACAAGCCATTGATTATGCAGACAATGGTTTTCCAGCAAATACTGGCTTTGTTCGCAGAATTACTAATCACTTAGCTACAACTCCTAATACTTCTCTCTTTAAAGATATGGGTATTGAAGTGAATGTCCAGGTGGGCGACTTAGTTGTTCAAAAAGATCTAGCGCAGTCGCTACGTGAGATTGCAGCAGGTGGCCGTAGTGCATTTTATGAAGGGCGAATTGCCCAGCAACTCATCAGCGGATCTAATGGATGGTTTAATGCCCGAGATCTAAAGGCACACACCACCAGAGTTCTAGATCCTCTTTCTATTAAGTATCGCGATCTGACAATTTATGGTCAGCCACCTCCCACACAAGGAATGATCTTGATGGAGGAGCTACTCATTAATGAGCGCTTTGATGTGGCAAGGATGAGTGAAGCAGAGCGTATTCACATTGGTGTGGAATCTAAAAAGGTTGGTTTTGCTGATCGCAACCGGATTCTGGGAGATCCTGAATTTATTGAAGTCAATGTTGAAAAGATTTTGTCGAAGGAAAATATTGATAAGCGCACTGCCCAAATATCTATTGAAAAAGCAGCCACAGATATTGCCCCCGTCAGTGAAGGCAGTGACACCACCTACTTTTTAGTGGCAGATAAGGATGGCAACGCAGTTTCCTGGATTCAATCTGTTTTCCATGGCTTTGGTAGCTCTTGGGTAATACCTGGAACTGGAATCATTTTAAATAATCGCTTAACTGGATTCTCATTAGATCCTGCCTCCCCCAACATTATTGAGCCAGGAAAGCGCCCAGCACACACCCTTAATGCTTTCACTGCAGTTAATGCTGATGGAACTTTGCATTTAGTGGGAGGAACACCTGGAGCAAATATTCAGGTGCAGACCAATCTGCAGTTAATTATCAATGTCGTTGATCTGAAGATGAACGTGCAAGAAGCAACGGAAGCACCGAGGTGGCAACATCTCAATGCTCCCGGGCAAAGCACTACCGAAGAAGCTGGCAGTGGTGTGCTTGAGATTGAAAATCGTGTTTCAACGCAAGTTCTTGATGAACTTCGATCCAAGGGCCATGATGTGAAAGAACTTGCTGCTTGGGGTCATGGGTCATCTGTGCAGTTAATGCAGGTGTTGCCTAATGCAACTTATGCATTTGGTTCAGATCCTCGTTGCGAGGGCCACGCAGCAGGTTTCTAAGTTAATTTCGAAGACTTTGAGCCCATTCTTGGTATTTAGAGGATAGTTCTTTAACTGCAGCAATTTCTTCTACTTTAGAGCGCTCACCATTTTTTGCTGCATACAGATCTGCAATTGAGATGTGATGATGTGGTTTAGATATAACTTCAATTGCATCGCCAGCGATTATGTGGCCCTCTTGAATAATACGAAGATATGTTCCAGGTTTGCCAGAGGCCATAAACTCTTTAATCAATGTTGGTCGCTGCCAGAATCCAGCAAAAACACGGCAGGGAATGCGCGGTTGTGATACTTCAAGGATTGTTGTGCCAATCTTCCAACGCTCTCCCACAAGTGCGCTATTAACATCAATTCCAGAAGTGGTTAGATTTTCACCAAAGCGCCCATTTGCAATTGATTGACCGAGCTCTTTTTCCCACCAATCAGCATCTTCTCTGGCATAGGCATAGACCGCTTGGTCATATCCCCCATGGTGATTGCGATCTACGACAACATCGCCTGTGACTTCTTCATTAGCAAAGTGGACAGGGCCTAGCGCTGGGCGCTTATCAATTCCAGTTTTACCTTCACTTCCAGTCCATTCGCCTTCATGCACAACGCTGGTGATATTGACAGTTAAAACTTTCATACAAGGATTGTACTTAAAATAGTTTTATTGGTGTGTATCCACAAACTTGTATCCAACAATTTCTGCCTAGCAATTCGCCCTAAAATCAGCGTAAATGAGCCTGTTCATTAAGGGTTCGAAGCGCTCTTAAACCATCACTTGGCCAGACTGAAATTGTTGTGATCGAACAAGGTGAGATGTCAATGTGAAAAATTGATTCAGCAGGTGCGCCAACAACAACCTTAGCTGCAGATTTAATTGTTCCGTTGTGCGTAATAACCACAACGCGTTGTCCTGGATATTCAGCTGCAATCTGAGAAATTGCTGCATCCACACGCAGTGCAACGGAGTCATAGGACTCACCCTCTGGGGGTGCAAAAGATGTTGAACACACCCATGAGTTGTAATCAGCTGGGTAGCGCTCTCTAACTTCATCTATAGACATGCCATCCCAAATTCCAAATGAGCATTCAATCCAAGCATCTTCAAAAACGATGGGTAACCCAGTTGCTTTAGAAATAGCTTCAGCTGTTTGAGTTGTTCGCTTAAGAGGTGAAGTAATGATTACCTCTGGATTGAATTTGGCAATAGCTTGCGCAACTTTCTCAGCTTGACCTAAACCAATATCGGTTAGCTCTGGATTTAACGGACCATCTCCTGAAAACTTCTTCATAGGGGTTAAAACTGTCTCGCCATGTCTGACTAGAAAAATAGTTGTTGATTCTTCTGGGCTCAGTAAGCGCTCAGTCAAGTAATTCTGGCGCACAGAGATGATCTCTCCCCCACCACTTTGCTCATCCAATGCCTTGTTTGCCAGGCGATCTGCATGTGAGTTTTCATCACGTGGAATCCAGGTGTATTTCACTAGTGATGCAGTGTGAGCATTTCGGGCGTCACTGGCTAGTTTTCGCATGTCTGCATGCTTAATCTGCCAGCGCCCAGACATCTGTTCTACAACTAATTTGCTATCCATCTTCACATCTACAGTTGCTTGTGGATCTAGCGCATTAATGGCAGTTAATCCAGCAATGAGTCCGCAGTATTCAGCAACATTATTTGTTGCGATACCAATAAAGTCATATAGCTCTGCAATGATTTTGCCGTTTTCAGTAATAACTGACCCATAACCAGCAGGGCCAGGGTTACCGCGTGAACCGCCATCGGCAGTTAGTAAAAAGTGGCGTGGCATCTATTTCGCTCCGCGCACCAAGATACAGCGGCACTCTTCACAGCGCACCACCTCATCTTCGGCTAATTCAGCAATTCGCTTGAGCTCTACTGTGTTAATTGAAAGATTACAGCCGGTGCAGGCTCCAGCAACCAGTGCAGCCGCACCAATTCCATTATTTGCTGCTCGAATTTTTTCATACAAAGCTACAAATTCGCCAGAAACAGAGGCCAGAGTCTCACTTCGCTCTTTAGCGATACTTTCTAGTTCGCCATTTATTTTTGCGAGCGCATTCTCTTTACGGATATTGAGATTATTGATCTGTGCGGTGAAATCAGCTTCTTGATTTTGCAGATCTGTGATGCGGGCCTTAATTTCATCCACTCGCATCATAATCTCAAGCTCTACTTCTTCAAGTTCTGCTCGGCGGGCGTTTAAAGTCCCTACTTCATGTTGGAGTTGTTCCAACTCTTTAGGAGATGCTGAACCACCAGAAAGACGTGCTTCATCTCGAGAAATGCGTGAAACTATCTGTTCAACATCTGCCTCTGCGCGCAAGAGTTCACGTTTAACATCATTGAGTTCAGTTTCAGCGGCAATGCGAAGATCGCGCGCGTTATGAGATTTTGTGGTGGCTGTTACTAGCTCTGCTATTTCAGGAAGAGTTGATGCGGTGTGGTTGAGCGCGGTAGTTTTCTGGTCAAAAGCTGCCACATCAATAATCTGACGTTGATCACTTGGGCTGGCTTTCATTCTTTGCAATCAACCCCTTCGTAAATATCTGGTGGGCGCTGAGGGTTTCGAACCCCCGACATTCTCGGTGTAAACGAGACGCTCTACCACTGAGCTAAGCACCCTTTGTACTGCTATGAGTACCGGTGAATCTTACTTCACCACAGTTAAATCGCTAAATCCCGCGCTTACAGCGCAGCAATTGCCGCCTTGTAATCAGCGATATTGCGAGCATCGCCAAGACCATTGACTACCTGCCAGCGCAAGATGCCTGCTTTATCAATAACGAATGTGCCACGAGTTGAACAACCGCGTGATTCTTCAAACACTCCGTAAGCCTTAGCAACTGCTCCGTGTGGCCAGAAATCTGCAAGCACTGGGAATTTGTAACCTTCAGCTTCAGCAAAAGCACGCTGTGCATACATAGGATCGCAAGAGATTGCTAGCAGTTGTACGTTATCGTTTTGAAACGCTGCTAGATCATCACGCAGTGCACAGAGCTCACCTGTGCAGATTCCTGAAAATGCAAAGGGATAGAAAAGCAGAACTACATTCTTCTCACCCTTAAAAGATGAAAGAGAAATCATCTCACCATGTTGATTGAGAACTTCAAAATTTGGAGCGGCTTGGCCAATTGTTAGAGTCATAGCCGCAAATCTATCGTTTACCTGCTTTGCGTGCCACTAGACGAGTAGCACTCCAGTCAACTGCAATAGAAAAAGATGATGTCTGACTTAAACCAGCTGTTGGCGCGGCATCTTGAATATCACTTGGCTCAACATGGCCATCACGTCCTACTTTGGGAGTTAATACCCAAATAGGTCCGTTCTCGCTTAGATAAGTGAGTGCATCCATTAACTCATCAACTAGATCGCCATCACCATCGCGCCACCAGATAATTACGCCATCAACGACTTCATGTGCATCACTATCTACAAACTCTGTTTTAGTAATCTCGCTAATCGATTTGCGCAGGCTTTCATCGCAACCTCCAGAACGGCCGACCTCTAGAACTAGGTCACCCTCCTTAAACCCCATACGCGCTGGCACAGGCTAATTCCACACAATGAATGCCCCTTGCACAAGAGATATGGCTGGTCCATTTCGACTTACTGGTCAGTTCACGCAAGAATAGGCACCATGAGCGAAACCTTTGAGGCGCCCGATCAGATTATCGACCAGCTAGTTGATACCGACCCTTCAGAGACGGCGGAATGGCATGCATCCTTTGATGCCGCGCTAGCAAATGCAGGTCCAGTGCGCGCTCGCTATTTAATGTTGAGTCTCTTAAAGCGTGCTCATGAGAAAAAAATAGGTATTTCTGACCTTCGCACTACTGACTACATGAACACAATTTCTCCAGAACATGAACCAGCTTTTCCTGGCGATGAAGGTATCGAGCGCAATATCCGTGCTATGAATCGTTGGAATGCAGCGATGATGGTGCACCGTGCACAGCGTCCAGGAGTTGGCGTTGGTGGACACATCTCAACCTATGCATCTTCTGCTGCGCTCTATGAAGTTGGTTTTAACCACTTCTTCCGCGGACAAGACCACCCAGGTGGCGGAGATCAAATCTTTTTCCAAGGACATGCAAGTCCTGGAATGTATGCACGTGCATATCTGGAAGGACGTTTGACTGAAGATCAGTTAGATGGTTTCCGCCAAGAACTCTCACATCCAGCTGGCGGACTTTCTTCTTATCCTCACCCACGTTTGATGCCAGATTTTTGGCAGTTCCCAACAGTGTCAATGGGCATCGGACCAATCAATGCTATTTATCAAGCGCGCTTTAATCGCTATCTCCATAACCGTGGAATCAAAGACACAAGTGATCAACGCGTCTGGGCTTTCCTTGGAGATGGTGAAGTAGATGAAGTCGACACATTGGGTGCGATTGGTTTAGCAACACGTGAAAAACTCGACAACTTAACTTTTGTTGTGAACTGTAATTTGCAACGCCTTGATGGTCCAGTTCGTGGAAATGGCAAAATCATTCAAGAGCTTGAATCAATCTTTGGTGGCGCTGGTTGGAATGTTATTAAGGTGGTTTGGGGCCGCGAGTGGGATCCACTATTGGCACAAGATCGCGAAGGCGCACTTGTTAACTTGATGAATAAGACTTTAGATGGCGATTACCAGACCTTTAAAGCTGAATCTGGTGCCTATGTTCGCGAAAACTTTTTTGGTCGCGATCCTCGCACTGCAGCAATGGTTGCAGATTGGTCTGATGAAAAAATCTGGGGCTTAAAGCGCGGTGGACATGACTATAAGAAGTTATTCGCTGCATACACCGCAGCAACTCAAGACAATGGTCGCCCAACAGTTATTTTGGCTAAGACAATTAAGGGCTGGACTCTTGGATCAAGCTTTGAAGGTCGTAACTCCACTCACCAGATGAAGAAGATGTCACTTGAAGATATTAAGCGCTTCCGCGACACCTTGTATCTAGATATTCCGGATGAGAAGATAGATAAGTACTTACCTCCGTACTTAAAGCCAGCACCAGATTCACCTGAAGCTTTGTATCTAGCAGAGCGTCGCGCAGCCCTTGGTGGTTCTATCCCTCGCCGCCGTGCAATTTCACGCCCGCTCACTCAACCTGATGATTCAGTCTATGAGTCAGTAAAGCGCGGTTCTGGTCATCAAGAGATTGCTACAACGATGGCATTTGTTCGTATGCTCAAAGATTTAGTGAAAGACCCAGGACTTGGTGCACGTATTGTTCCAATCATTCCTGATGAGGCTCGCACATTTGGTATGGACTCATTGTTCCCAACGTTAAAGATCTACTCACCAAACGGACAGCAATATGCAGCAGTTGATCGTGAATTGATGTTGTCATACAAGGAATCAACTACTGGTGTAATTCTTCACGAAGGAATTAATGAAGCTGGTTCTGTTGCATCCTTTACTGCAGTGGGCTCTTCTTATTCCACACACGATGAACCAATGATTCCTATCTACATCTTCTACTCAATGTTTGGTTTCCAGCGCACAGGAGATGCTTTCTGGGCTGCAGCTGATCAATTAGTTCGTGGGTTTGTAATCGGTGCAACTGCTGGTCGCACCACACTTAACGGTGAAGGTTTGCAACATGAAGATGGCCATTCACCACTTCTTGCTTCAACTAACCCAGCTGTGGTTTCTTATGACCCGGCTTTTGCATTTGAACTTGGGCATATTGTTAAAGATGGTTTGCGCCGTATGTATGGTGAGAACAGCGAAAACATTTATTACTACGTCACTGTTTACAACGAGCCATATGTGCACCCAGCTGAACCTGAAAATCTAGATGTGGAAGGCCTGCTCAAAGGTATTTATCTATACTCTCCTGCAGCTAAATCACGCAAGAAATCTGCGCAGATCTTGGCATCAGGTGTTGGTGTGAACTGGGCGCTTAAGGCCCAGCAACTGCTTGCCGATGACTGGGGTGTTAAGGCATCTGTCTGGTCAGTTACTTCATGGAATGAACTTCGCCGTGATGGTCTTGAAACAGATCGCCATAATCTTCTTAATCCAAATGATAAAAAGCGTGCATATATTTCACAGAAGCTAGCTGGTCACAAGGGTCCAGTTATTGCCGTGAGTGACTTCATGCGCTCTGTGCAAGATCAAATTGCACCATGGGTTGATGCACCGTTCTATTCACTGGGTACTGATGGCTTTGGATTATCGGACACACGTGGTGCACTTCGCCGTCACTTCAAAGTTGATGCTGAATCAATCGTGGTTGCTGTGTTGCAGCAATTAAGTAATCAAGGTGATATCAAGAAAAGAATTGTCACTAAGGCCATGGAAAAGTATCGTATTCACGATGTCTCAGCTGCAGATGCTGGCAATACCGAAGGCTCAGGTTGATCTCACGAATTGCTATTTGCGATATCTCCCCCGCGGTTTACTTCGGCGGAGAATTTTTACCTGTTAAAGCAGTAGTTGGCGAGACTATTCAAGTCAGTGCGACAGCTGTCATCGAGGGTCATGAAAAGCTAGATGCCCAAGTAGTTTTGCATGATTCAAAAGGCAAAGTGGTCTCTCGCGCAGATATGAAAGAAGCATGGCCTGGAACTAATCGTTATGAAGGTTCAATTACTATCCCCACGCAAGGTGATTACTTTTTTGTCATTGAAGCAGATAGCACGTCCCAATATCGCACGGTCTATGGCTCAACTGAAAAATATCCAATCCGCGCTGATCGTGAACGCGCTCTAGTAGGTTCTTGGTATGAGTTCTTTCCACGCAGTGAAGGAGCAGTGAAAAACACCGATGGAACAATTACTTCTGGAACATTTGTAAGTGCGACGAAGAGATTACCTGCAGTTGCAGCCATGGGCTTTGATGTTTTATATCTGCCCCCTATTCATCCCATCGGTGTTGCCCATCGCAAGGGGCCTAATAACTCTTTAACTGCTGGTCCCAATGATCCTGGCGTCCCATGGGCTATTGGAAATGCAGATGGTGGCCATGATGCGATTAACCCAGTGCTTGGAACAATGAAAGATTTTGAAAACTTTGTTGCAGCTGCGAAGAAGGCTGGCTTAGAGATTGCATTAGATCTAGCACTTCAAACTTCACCTGATCATCCGTGGGTGAAAAGTAATCCTCAATGGTTTAACAAACGTGCCGATGGAACTATTGCATATGCTGAAAATCCACCCAAGAAGTACCAAGATATCTATCCCATTAACTTTGATGATGACTACGAGGGTATTAGGGATGAAGTCCTGCGCATCATCCGCTTGTGGGTTTCAAAGGGTGTGAAGATCTTTCGTGTTGATAACCCTCACACCAAGCCTGTCCACTTCTGGCAAGACTTGCTCAATATTGTGCACAAAGAAAGCCCAGAAGTAATCTTTTTAGCTGAAGCTTTCACGGCGCCAGCAATGATGCATGCACTTGGTAAAGCAGGCTTTCACCAGTCCTATACATATTTCACCTGGCGCACAAGCAAGTCAGAGCTCACTGAATACGGCCGTGAAGTCGCCCAACTAACTTCTGCTTTCTTTCGTCCAAATTTTTGGGTCAACACCCCAGACATCAATCCTTTCCATTTACAAAGTGGCAATCCAGCAATGTTTGCTTTGCGAGCAGTTCTGGCTTCAACTCTTACTCCTTCATGGGGAATGTATGCAGGGTATGAAATTTATGAGCACCGAGCACTTAAAGAAGGTGGCGAAGAGTATTTAGATTCAGAAAAGTATGAAATAAAGATACGTGATTGGGATGGCGCAGCTAAAAAGGGTCTGACTCTGGCACCATTTATCACTCAACTCAATGGAATTCGCAAAGCTAATCCAGCTCTGCAGCAACTGCGTAATCTTGTATTTCACAACACTGAGTCTGAAGCAATCCTTGCTTACTCAAAGCGTGAAGGTAAGAACCTGATTTTGGTTGTTGTAAACCTTGATCCTTCTTTTTCTCAGGGCACCATTGTTCATTGGGATATGAACGCACTAGGTCTTGAAGGCACTTTTGCAGTTAAGGATCTTCTTGATGGTAAGAGCTTTGATTGGTCTGAGCACCAATTCATTCAACTCGATCCCACACGACCAGTCGGCAAAGTTGCCCACATCTGCCAAGTGAAGCTTTAAGAAATGGGAATCTTTTCCAGATTTACCAAGAGAGATTCCACGCACGTAATTCAGCCTGCCTCCTTTCTTAATCCACATTCAACTTTAGGTGAGCTTGATCTGTATCTCATCGCTGAAGGTCGCCATGAGCAGCTGTGGAAAGCCCTTGGGGCACATGTGCGCCGTGATGATTCAAATGAGCTTCTAGGCACTGCTTTTTCAGTGTGGGCACCTAATGCACAAGCTGTTTCACTCATTGGTGATCATAATTTCTGGGATAAAAACACACACAAAATGGTTCGTATTGGCTCCTCTGGCATCTGGGAAATCTTTATTCCAGATATCGGAGTTGGAACTAGATATAAATTTGCAATTTGTGGCATCGACGGACGCTGGGTAGATCACGCCGATCCGATGTCGCGCGCTACAGAAATTCCTCCACTGACTGCATCGATTGTTGAAGAGTCAACCTATGTGTGGGGTGATTCAGAGTGGATGAGCACGCGCACAAAGTTTGAACCATGGCGCTGCCCTATTTCAGTCTATGAAGTGCATTTGGGTTCTTGGAAGTTAGGTCTTACATACCGAGAACTCGCAATTGAATTAGTCGACTATGTACGTGCACAAGGATTCACTCATGTTGAATTCTTGCCAGTAACTGAGCATCCATATGGTCCATCATGGGGTTATCAAGTAACTTCCTTCTTTGCACCCACTTCTCGCTTTGGTTCTCCTGATGATTTCAAGTTCCTAGTAGATGCATTGCATGCTGCTGGCATTGGAGTCATTCTCGATTGGGTCCCTGCACACTTTCCAAAAGATGAATGGGCTCTGGCTAAATTTGATGGCACTGCCCTTTATGAGCACGCAGATCCACGTTTAGGTGAACATCCTGACTGGGGAACGCTTATCTTTAACTTTGGGCGAAATGAAGTTCGTAACTTTCTAGTGGCAAGCGCGCTCTATTGGCTGACCGAGTATCACATTGATGGATTGCGTGTTGATGCTGTCGCTTCCATGCTTTATTTGGATTACTCACGCAAAGAAGGCGAATGGGTGCCAAACATCAATGGTGGCCGTGAGAATTTAGAAGCGGTTCAACTGCTGCAAGAAGCTACTTCCACAGCCTATAAAACCCACCCGGGCATCATGATGATCGCCGAAGAATCAACTGCATGGTCTGGAGTCACTCGTGACACTTCATCTGGTGGTCTAGGCTTTGGATTTAAATGGAACATGGGTTGGATGCATGACACATTGCAATATCTACAACATGATCCTATTCACCGCGTTTATCACCACAATGAAGTAACTTTTTCAATTCTCTATGCCTGGAGTGAGAACTTCATGCTTCCACTCTCTCACGATGAAGTTGTTCATGGAAAAGGCCAGCTAGTCAACAAGTTCCCAGGAGATCGCTGGCAAAAGACTGCAACTCTGCGAGCTCTGTATGGATATATGTGGGCGCATCCCGGTAAGAAGCTTTTGTTTATGGGAAGTGAATTTGCTCAAAATGATGAATGGAATGAAAGTGCCGGACTGCAGTGGTATTTAACAGAATATGGTGAGCATCAAGGTGTTCAAAGGTGTGTTGCTGAAATAAATGCTCTCTATAAAAAGCTTCCATCACTTTGGGAGAAAGACACATCTCCTGAGGGCTTCACGTGGCTTGTTGGAAATGATGGCGCTGCAAATGTTGTTGCTTTTGCTCGTTGGGATAATCAGGGAACTCCTTTAGTTGCAATTACAAATTTTTCTCCTATGCCACATGAGAACTACTCCTTGCCATTACCAACTACTGGCACTTGGACCGAAGTTCTCAACACAGATGATTTAGCGTATGGCGGAAGCGGAATTACAAATGAACCGATAACCGCCAATGATGGGGCACAATTAGTTGCAAAGGTGAGAATTCCACCGCTTGCAACTATTTGGTTTGAACGCTCTTAAGAGCCTTTGTGAAAAAGGGAACTGTTAACAAAAGAACTGCTGGAATGATTAAGCCGATTGTTAACGAAGTAGCTTGAGCGGTCCACGCAACAATCCACTTCAAAATGAAAGCCAAGATGATGTTTGCAACCCCAATATGGCCAATAACTACGCTTGCAGGGTGCTTGGAACGGGCATTGGCTGCCGTCATAAATGTTGGCCCAAGAAAAGAGCTTCCAAGTCCTGCGATAGAGAAGCCAATACAGATAACTAAGAAAGCAATATTTTGATTTGTTGCAAATACTGCCCTTGCAAGGAAAATGCTAACAAGAAATGATGATCCGGCAAGTAATGATGCCTGAATAGCTAGGCGCTCCAAGGTATAACGTGGAAGTAAGTAATGAACTGTTAATCTTCCAAAAATCATCCACATGGTGAAGAGAATAAAGGGCAGAGTATTAAGACCACCATTAATGCCAATCTCTTCTTTTGTATAAATAGTTGCCCAGTCACTTAAAGCGAACTCTAGAAAGATTGCACAAATTAAACCAAATGAAACAAGGCGATCGAAGGAAAACCCTGCAAATAACTCTTTCAACTTATATTCGATGTTTACATCTTGGTTAGCTTTGAGGAGTTCAGGTGCAAGAGAGTTAATTACTACACTTTGAATAAGAAAGATGATTACAACTAATACCCCTATGTGCGTCCGCAGTGTGACCCGGTCGACAAGAAATCCCGAAATAAAGGCGGTGAGTAATGCGCCTGTTGTCCACACGCCACTCATCTGAGTGATGATGAATTTGCCAGTTCGATCTTGAAAATTAAAGCCTTGGGCATTAATAGCAATTTGAAAAGCCGATTTCGCCGCACCAAAGGCAATATTTGCAAGAAAGAATATGAGTGATGAATCGTTGGTAGTAAGGACTATCAATGTTGCCATAAGAAAGAAGGAGGCAACATGTAGAACTCTCTTAACTCCAATCTTATACACCACATGTCCAACAGTGAGCAGCGAGATAAGTGAACCTAATGCCCCAGTACTAATCAGAGATCCGAACTCACCATTGGTCAGTTTGAGTGCTTCTTTAACTTCCGGAAAGCGGGGAACCCACGACATGATTCCAAGCCCGAATGTGAAGAAGAGGATTCTCAAGTAATTAACCTCTTTTTTAAGGGTAACTGTGCCCATATTAGAAGAGGGCGTTCGCTAGTGCACTGCGAGCTGAAGTTAAACGTGGATCTGCTGGATCAACTAAAGCAAAGAGTGAAAGTAAATGTTCTTTGGCCTTGTTTCGATCATCCCCCGAGCTTTCTTTAACTGCATGTAAGAGACGAGAAAAAGCTGCTTCTACTCCACCATTCACTATCTCCATATCAGCTGCCCTTATTTGCAAGGATAAATCCATGGGATTATCTGTGGCTTCCTTTATCACTGCATCCAATACCAAACCCTCGGTACGAATCAGCAGTTGAGTTTGAGCAAGACCTAACTTTGCATAAGAGTCAGCTGGCTTTCTAGCAAGTAACTTCTTATATGCAACTTCTGCAGTTGCAAAGTCACCAGCTTCAAGGGCAGCTACAGCTTCTTCTTCCTCAGGTTCGATTACTTCTACTGGTGCTTCACCAACACCTTGTTGAGAAGCTAAAGTTAAAACCTTATCTAGTACTAAACGAATCTGTGCTTCTGGATATGCCTGTTCAAATAATGGAACAATCTGCTCATTTATTAATGCAACCGCATAAGGAATTTTTTGAGTTTGCAGAGCCTTTGCGACTTGAGGCTGCGCATCGATATCGACTCGCCCCAAACTCCAAGCACCTTTATAACTAGTTTCTAACAGACCCATTACATTTAACATTTCAACCGACTCAGCACTGCGCGGTGACCAGCAGAATAAAATGACTGAACGAGTTTTTGATAGTGGTAAAAACTCTGATGTTAGATTTGCAGCAGTAACTTCAGCACCTGGAGTGGGTCCCACTGGGGCGATCTTTGGTTTACCTAATGAGCTCAGATCAACTGCTTGTGCAAAATTAGGTGGGTTGCTCACGTCGTAATCCTACTGGGCGGTGAGGTCAACACCAGAATCACGCCGATAGGGCAAGATCTCTTCAACATAATTATCGGCAGCGAACTCCAAGCCCACATCTGTGCCCTTTTGTTCACTTAAATACCAGCGATTTTCAAGAATTTCATGGAACATCTGGGCCTGCTCTACACGACCTCGCATCTGCTCTGGGACACGGTCAATAGTTGGTTCAAAGACTTCTAGAAACCACACCTTAGCCATCTCGGTCACAGACATAGAAGATTTTTCATGTCGGGCACGGTAGCGATCAAAAGATGCGAGTAGGCGTTTGGCTTGTAGCTCTTCGGTTTCAATTCCCATCAATTCGCGCAAGCGTTGCGTGTGATAACCAGCAGCAACTAAGCGTGGTTGGAAAGATAAAAGCTGTGTGTCACCATCGATTGTGATTGAAACTTCTTCCACAGCAAAACCTAAGTCATGCAACTGGCGCATAGCCCGCTCTACTGCATGTCGATCTTTAGGATCAAGTAGTTGGTGCTCTTTCAGCGCAGACCAAATTCTACGATAACGACGAATGACAGCCTCAGCTGCACGCACAGGATCCATACCCGGATATAGCACTCCAGATAATCGTAGATCTTCTAACTCAGCTGCAACATTAAACATTGCAATATCTAAATCATGTTCTCTTTGACCATCACTGAGAGATTTTTGAAACTCTCCTGTTTCAGCATCTACAAGATAGGCAGCAAAGCCTTCAGCATCTCTGCGAAATAAAGTATTTGAAAGTGAACAATCACCCCACCAAAAACCTAAAAGGTGTAAGCGGACAAGGAGCAGTGCCAAAGCATTTGCCATTGTATTTATGTCATGGGCTGTGACTGAGCCAGAGAGCAGAACACGATATGGCAATGAATACGGTAAGAAACGAGTAACTATCGCGCAAGGAAGTTCCTCCCCGGCAGAATCTGTTCTACCTTCAACAACTGCAATCTGTTCAACACATGGTGCATTTAGGGATGTAAGTTCACGCAAGACCTTGTATTCGCGGTTGGCAAACTCTGACACTGTTTCTTTGACGGCATAGACCGGTGCATCTGCATCAGTGGTCGCTCGAACTAAGCGGACCACGTGCCGTGAAATACCACGCTTTTCTGCTAGAGCGGGATCCTCTGGCCACTCTTCCAAACTCAGTTGCCACGGCAGGCCAGTAACAGCTGCGATCTCCTCGCCTAATCCTGTTATCCGTAGGGCCATAGGGCTCATTCTCCCCTAAAAATGTGACAGGAAGATGAACACCACGTCTCATACAAGTGAGATAACTATCTTTACAATGCACCTATGGCAATTAAAGAGCGAATCAAGAAGGTTACGAAGCAAGCAGCCAAACCTGCGCAAACTCCAGCAGATTACGGAGTTGCAGGTGTTCCAATCAATAGATCCCACCCTTATTACTTTGGATTTGTTGCAACGTTAGGTGCACTAACAGCAATTGTATTAATGCGCGCACTTGCCAGCGTCTCTCAGATATTTATTTTGATT
The DNA here is from genome assembly GCA_005789205.1 of Actinomycetota bacterium. Taxonomy (GTDB): domain Bacteria; phylum Actinomycetota; class Actinomycetes; order Nanopelagicales; family Nanopelagicaceae; genus Planktophila. The sequence continues at coordinate 15,306 of SXYM01000074.1, forward strand.
CTTATTGCGCTGTTCTTAGCAATGGGTCTAAATCCGGCAGTTGAAGCTCTGCGCCGTCGCAATATGTCACGCGTTACTGCAGTAACAATCATCTTCACTTCAGTAATTGCATTTGTAGTCTTTTTTGCCCTCGTAGTTGCCCCTCCGGTTATTTCTCAGGGAACCCAGCTCATCAATAAGGCACCGACTCTTTTAGCTGACTTAACAAATAATGCAACAATCAATAAGCTCAATGATCAATATGGAATTATTGATACCCTACAAAGTAAATTAACCTCAGTTACTTCAGATGGAACATTATTAATTTCAGCTTTTGGTGGAGTTATTGGTGTTGGTAAATCAGTGCTTTCAGGATTTTTCACTTTTCTTACAATCCTAGTTCTGACTCTTTATTTCATTACTTCCCTTCCTCAGGCCGTTAATCTTGGACTTTTATTAGTTCCAGCTAGTCGCCGGACACGAGTAGGTCACCTGACTAACGCGATTATTGCTCGTGTGGGTTCATTCGTGGGTAGCCAAATAGTTATTGCAGCAATGGCCTCTATCTTTGTTTTCGTACTCTCACTGGTCCTAGGTCTGCCTTCACCAGTAGCCATTGGAATGATTGTTTTTGTCTGTGGGTTGATTCCACTAGTTGGACATTTCTTGGGTTCTGGAATTGTCACAATCATTGCACTCACTCAATCTATTGCTATTGGTGTGATTGCTTTTGTTGCTTATGTCGTTTATGTGCAAATTGAAAACTATGTTGTAACACCACGTATTATGAAAAGAACTTTGGCTGTTCCTGGAGCTGTAACAATCATCTCTGCCTTGATTGGTTCATCACTCTTGGGACTAGTCGGCGGATTACTTGCCGTGCCTGTTGCTGCTTCGATTATTTTGATTTTGGATGAAGTCGTAATACCTCGCGCTAATAACTCTTAATACGCAAGAGGTAGAGGGCTGATATCGCCAGTCACAATGGTGTTGATTTCAGATAGCACGCGGTGAACTGATGGTTCACCTACCCAAAGATGCTTGGCATCATCTATTGGAATAATTTTTAATTTGGGCACGATAGCAAAGCGCTCTCTAGCAGCATCTGGTTTCAAGTAATCATCATGTTCTGGCACAAGGGCAGTAATTGGTCGTAGATCAGTGTTCCAATACAAAAGCTCTTGATTAGTTGTTGTACGTAGCGGTGGGCTAAGAAGTATCAAGCCTTGATGGCGTGGATCTTTGGCATGGCGCAAAGCTATATCTGTTCCAAATGACCAACCAACAATCCATAGATTTTCTAACGCTAAAACTTCGAAGCAATAATTAATCATTGCTTGAACATCTAACCCTTCTGCTCCTCCATTATCAAATGCACCAGAGCTTGTTCCGGCCTCAGATGACGTTCCCCGGGTATTGAAGCGAACAACAGTTATGCCAGCCATTGCAGGAAGGCGGTTGGCTGCTTTCTTATAAACATGACTATCCATCATTCCCCCTGCAGTTGGCAGTGGGTGCAGAGTTAAAATCGCCCCTTTTGATTGACCGAAGGGTGTGCAAACTTCTCCGATTAAATTCACTCCATCACTAGTAAGAACATGAAATGGTGTGCGAAGGGCCGGCAACACTGTGCTGGGTCTGATTATCTCGGCCATACTTCAAATCTTATCTTCACCCCACTAGGCTTCCAACCATGGCTACTAAGCGCACTCCATCATTTGATTCTCATAATCCTGCAACTGGTGAGGTTGCTGGAACATATCCAATAATGAATGCCAAGCAAGTGAGCGAAATTGTTGCTCATGCACGGAATGCTTCTCTTCAATGGCAAAAACTTGGATTCTCTGGTCGAAAAAAAGTTCTTCTCTCTTGGTCTAATCTGATTATCAATCGCATTGATCAGATTGCGGCATTGATCTCACTTGAGACTGGTAAACCTGTGGGAGATGCGAAGTTAGAAGTAAGCATTGCTGTGGGCCATATTGGCTGGGCAGCGCGCCATGCAGAAGATATTATGCGCACCGCTTATCGCGCACCTGGCTTACTTTTATCAAATATGTCAGCAACAGTGCAACGTTCTCCTCTTGGAGTTGTGGGTGTAATTGGTCCATGGAACTATCCTATGTTTACACCAGTCGGCTCCATCACTTATGCATTAGCTGCTGGAAATACTGTCGTATTTAAGCCCAGTGAATACACTCCTGGTGTTGGAATGTGGCTAGAGGAAACTTTTAATGAAGTTGCTCCATTTGCTGATGTCCTAACAACCATTACCGGGCTGGGAGAAACTGGCGGTTCACTGTGCCAAAGTGGCGTAGATAAAATCTCATTTACTGGATCAACTAGAACTGCAAAAATTGTTGCTGCGCAATGTGCAACAACAATGACTCCAGTAGTTTTGGAGTGCGGTGGAAAAGATCCTGTTATCGTCGCCGCCGATGCCAATCTAGAACGGGCAGTTGATGCAACTATCTGGTCTGCCATGGCTAATGCTGGGCAATCATGTATTGGCGCAGAGCGTGTGTATGTTGATGAAAGAGTAGCTGATAAGTTTGTAGAACTAGCGGTCCAGCTAGCTAAAACTATTCATGCTGGTGCACCTGGTGATGGAAACTATGGTCCTGCAACGATGCCTTCGCAAATTAAAGTCATTCAATCCCACATAAAGAGTGCAATCAAAGATGGTGGAAAGTGTGCCTATGGTGGTCCAGAATCTGTTAAGCCACCATTTGTTCAACCTGTTATTTTGTTAGATGTGCCCGAGGATTCAGCGGCAATGCGAGAAGAAACTTTCGGGCCAACAATAATCATTAACCGCGTGAAGAGTATGCGTGAGGCCATAGATCTCTCTAACGCATCTAGTTATGGCTTAGGGGCTAATGTCTGGTCTAAGCGTCAAGGCAAAAAAATCGCTGCAGAGCTGGCATGTGGAATGGTTGCCATTAACTCAACATTTTCATTTGCTGCCGTTGCTTCCGTGCCATTTGGTGGCGTGAAAGATAGTGGTTATGGACGTGTTCATGGACCTGAAGGCCTACTTGAATACACCTATGCCCGCACAGTAGTTCGCACTCGCTTTAATGTTCCGCTGAAACTTTTGAGCTTTAAGCGCAAAGCTAAAGAAGAGAAGTTAGTTATTACTTTGACTCGTTGGTTAAAGGGACGCTTCGGTTAATAGCGCGGCGCGTTACGTGTTCGTTCAGTATTAGGACGTCGCTTATCTTTCTTTGCCCAACAAGCGTTGTGCCAATGACGTCTACTTTCTTCATCATCTTCTAACCAGGCAACAGTGTGCGGAGTGGCCATCGGAATTACCTGATCGCATCCTGGACAGCGATATGGCTTATTAGAACTTGATCCGGTTAATTTGCGAACTATGTACATTCCTTCATGATGTTCCTCAATAGTTTGACTTGAGGTGGAAATGTCGCGCTCATCACTTTTAGGCCGCTTGTTTTTGGGGTAATTTCTGCGCGGACTCATGCCCATATTTTCTCACATCAATTGCAGGAGTAGTATCTGAACGTGAATGTAATCGAGGTCAAAGGTCTCAAAAAGAGCTACGGCCAGGTGCATGCAGTGCGTGGAGTTGATCTATCAATTCCAGCCGGTGAAATCTTTGCTTTGCTTGGCCCAAATGGTGCGGGTAAAACCACCACAGTTGAAATTCTAGAAGGTTTTAGAAGCCGTGATGCGGGTGAGATTTCCATTCTAGGTTTTGATCCCCAAACTCAGGGATATGCAGCGCGCCAATGGCGTGATCGCATTGGAATAGTTTTGCAATCTGCAGCCGATGCTGGTGATTTAACAGTGATTGAAACAGTGAAACATTTCAGTGGATATTACTCAAAGCCTCGCAATATTGATGAAGTAATGAGCGCTGTTGGATTAGAGGATAAATCGGGAGCCCTTATACGCAATCTCTCTGGTGGCCAGCGTCGACGTTTAGATGTCGCACTTGGAATTATTGGAAGCCCTGAGCTCCTCTTTCTAGATGAACCAACAACTGGCTTTGATCCTGAGGCACGTAGAGCCTTTTGGGCACTCATCGAGCAATTGCGCGGGACTGGAACAACAATTCTGCTCACCACTCACTATTTAGATGAAGCTGAAGCTTTAGCTGATCGTGTCGCAGTTATAAACAATGGCTTGATCGTTGAGGTATCTACGCCTGCTGAGCTAGGTGGACGTGCTACTGCCCAAGCAGTTGTTACTTGGCGTGATGGCAGCCAGATAAAAACAGAGGCAACAGATAATCCAACTGCAGTTGTTGCTCGCCTAAGTTCTCACTTTGGTGGAGAAATTCCAGAACTGGCAGTGATTAGACCCTCACTTGAAGATATTTACTTAAAGATGATTGGAGGCGTTCATGAATAAAATTCCTAGCGCCTTAAATTTAGGTATTCGCCGCGGTGGACTTGAGATTAGGCAGTTTGCCCGCCAACGTGAGTCAGTTGTCTTTACGCTTTTGTTCCCAGTTATCTTGTTAGCAATATTTGGTTCTGTCTTTAAAGACACTATTGCCCCTGGTGTGACTTTCTCGCAGTATTTTGTAGCGGGAATGATCGCCTCTGGCCTTGTTAATACTGGTTTCCAAGCATTAGCAATCACTATTCCAATGGAGCGCGATGTTGGCGGCTTAAAGCGCCTGCGTGGCACACCAATGCCAGCCTCAAGCTATTTCATTGGTAAAGCGATTTTGATTGCAGTAAGCATGATTATCCAAATCGCACTACTTTTTGGATTTGGACTTCTATTTTTTGGTATTGAAATGCCAACAGAGTTAAGTAAGTGGCTTACCTTCACCTGGTTAGTTCTACTTGGTAGTGCCTGCTCCACGGCGCTGGGTATCGCATTTTCAATTGTTCCAAAGAGTGGTCGTGGCGCCTCCGCTGTTGTTTCACCCATCGTCATCATTTTGCAGTTTTTTAGTGGTGTGTTCTTTGTCTTCACTCAGCTTCCAACATGGATGCAACAACTTGCTGCAATATTTCCCCTTAAGTGGCTCACCCAAGGTATGCGCTCAGTCTTTTTACCTGATTCATTTGCTGCCCAAGAAGTAGCTAAATCATGGGAAACTGGCAGAACGTTTCAAATCCTCGTTCTCTGGCTTGTGATTGGAATCTTTTTCTCAGTCCGCAAATTTAAGTGGGATCGCGATTAAGCGCGTTTTCGGCATTGTGATCACGTTAATGCTGGCATTAACGATGGTGCCAACACATGCTGCAACGACAAAAGCCACACCCACACCCACGGCTAAAGCCTCTGCTAAACCATCAGTTTCTGCAAAAGCCACAGCGAAAGCTACTGCTACAAAAAAGGCCGTTGTTAAAAAGAAACCACTCAAGAAAGTAACAATTACGCCATCACCAAAACCTAAATGGCCACCTAGTGGATTTAAAGCAAATGGTGGTGTCTATGCAAAGATTCCAACTGCAAAAGAGTTAGTCGGAACAGCATCAAATAGCAAAATTTTGACTGCCCAATTAGCTCAAAAGGTTGATGGTGTTGCAATCTGCGAAAAGTATTCTTGTGGCGCGGTGCAAGTGGCCTCTCTTGATGGCTGCGCGTGGTGGGAAGTTAATTCAAAGTTAGTTGGAGAAACCTCAGCTACTGATAAGACCTTAAAAACTTTTGGAAGTATTCGCACTCTTGCAGGCAAAACTACGAGCAAGCAGATAACAACAATTTTAATAATTAGTCAGGAACCTCTAAAATTGCGACATGTAGTTACAAATATTTCAGCAATCTGTCATAAAAATCCAGCCACAGAGAAAATTCCAAGTACTACTTTTAAATCAGCTACAAATTAACGGTTAGCCCCTGGGACCCATAGTTGGTCGCCAATTTCCTTGTTTGCATAACGTGCCAAAACAAAGAGAAGGTCCGAGCAACGGTTTAAGTACTTAGCAGTTAATGGATTCACGCCTCCACCGAAAGCATGGATGGCAGCCCATGTGCGACGCTCTGCGCGACGAACTACGGTGCGAGCAACATGGAGGTGGGCAGCTGCAGGTGTTCCTGACGGTAAAACAAAGGAGCGCAACGATTCGAGTTCTGAATTGTATTTATCAATCTGTTCTTCTAAGTAAACAATCTGAGATTCAAGCACCCGCAACGGTTCAAAGGCTGGTGCATCAACAACCGGAGTGCAAAGGTCAGCGCCAACATCAAAGAGATCATTTTGGATTCGCACTAATAATGCACGCACTTCATCTGATAATTCATCAGTTGCAAGAACAACTCCAATTGAAGAGTTGCCTTCATCAACGGTTGCATAGGCCTCAAGGCGTGGATCGTTTTTAGAAGTTCGACTCATGTCCCCCAGTGAGGTTGTGCCGTCATCGCCTGTCTTAGTGTAAATGCGCGTTAAATTAACCATGCCCTTAGCCTATTAGTAGACTGCGGGAATGGCATCTCACGACCGTTTCCGCGTATTTGGCGGCACTGCACTGCGTGGTGAGGTGACAATCTCTGGGGCTAAGAACTCAGCTCTAAAACTCATGGCTGCCTCTTTACTAGCCACTGGCAAAACCACCATCACTAATGTGCCAGATATCGCTGATGTGGACATCATGACCGATCTTCTGACACGTCTTGGCTGCACAGTTGTTCGTGGACCTTCCGAAGTGAGCATTGATGTTCCACAATCACCAGGACATCGCGCCGATTATGACTTAGTGCGCAAAATGCGTGCATCAATTAACGTACTTGGACCTTTGGTTGCCCGTGTTGGCGAAGCAGAAGTTGCACTGCCCGGCGGAGATGCAATTGGATCTCGTGGTTTAGATTTTCACATCAAAGGACTTGAAGCCTTGGGAGCTAAGGCTCACATTGAACATGGTTATGTAGTTGCTGAGGCGCCTCATGGATTAACTGGTGCATTCATTGAATTGGATTTCCCAAGCGTTGGTGCCACAGAAAATATAATGACGGCAGCAGTTTTAGCTAAAGGTGTAACAACTATTGATAACGCAGCTCGTGAACCAGATTTAGTGGATCTAGGTGAGTTCTTAATCTCCATGGGTGCAAAAATTCAAGGTTTGGGCTCTCCGACAATCACCATAACTGGAGTTTCAGAATTGAAACCAACTAGACATGCAACGATTCCAGATCGCATCATCACTGGAACATGGGCTTTTGCTGCTGCTATGACACGGGGTGACATCACTATTCACGGAGCGCGCGCAGAACATCTTGAATTACCACTAGAGAAACTGGCGTCAGCTGGTGCAATTGTCACAACCACTGCAGATGGAATCCGAGTGCGCATGGATGTTCGCCCTCAAGCAATTGATGTTGCAACACTTCCCTACCCTGGATTCCCAACTGATCTACTACCTATGGTTATTGCTCTTAACTCCATTGCTGATGGCCACTCTCTGGTGACTGAAAACGTCTTTGAATCACGCTTTATGTTTGTTAATGAGCTCAGCCGTCTAGGTGCTCAGATTTCAGTGGATGGTCATCACGCCTCTATTGAAGGCGTTCAAGAGCTTTCAGGTGCGCCAGTTGAGGCTCATGACATTCGTGCTGGTGCAGGCTTAATTCTGGCTGCTCTAGTAAGTGAAGGTGAATCAACTATTGATCAGGCATTCCATGTTGATCGCGGTTATCCAAATTTTGCCGAGCAGCTGCAGAGCTTGGGTGCGAAAGTTACTCGCGAATAATGGCCATTCCAGATCGCAACTTAGCCCTTGAGCTCATCCGTGTAACTGAAACTGCAGCTCTTGCTGCCGCTCCGTGGGTTGGCCGTGGGCAAAAAGATTTAGCAGATAAAGCTGCAGTAGAAGCAATGCGAAGGATGATCAACACAGTCGATATGGCTGGCGTTGTAGTAATTGGAGAAGGCGAAAAAGATAACGCCCCCATGTTGCACAACGGTGAAAGCGTTGGAAACCAAGAAGGGCCAGCGTGTGATGTTGCAGTTGATCCCATTGATGGAACATCTCTGACTGCAAATGGCATGAATGGCGCAATTTCAGTTATCGCTCTGGCACCACGCGGAGCGATGTATGACCCTAAGACTTCTTTTTATATGAACAAGATTGCTACTGGCCCACAAGCCGCTCATGCAATTGATATCACTGCGACAACTGCACAAAATATTGCAGCTGTTGCTAAAGCAAAGAATTTGGCAATAAGTGATGTGACAATTGTTGTTCTTAATCGCCCACGCCATGACCAACTTATTAAAGAGATCCGTGAATGCGGTGCCAGAATTCGTTTAATTCAAGATGGTGACGTTGCTGCTGCAATTGAAACTGCCCGTCCCAATACTGGAATAGATCTGCTCATGGGTATTGGCGGAACTCCAGAAGGTGTAATTACTGCCGCTGCAATGATCTGCTTGGGTGGTGCCATTCAAGGTCAACTCCACGTTGATGGCAAGAGCTCTGGGCCAATTCTTAACACACGTGATTTAGTCAATTCTGATGACGTTTTCCTGGCTGCAACAGGCATCACCGATGGAGAGTTAGTTAAAGGGGTTCGGTACACCAGCTTCGGCGCTGTTAGCCAGTCAATTGTGATGCGAGGAAAATCTAAGACGGTTCGTGTCATCGAAACCGAGCATTACCTCAAATAAACTACTTGTTAACCGACTCTGTAAGAATAGAAACTCGGTTATTAGCAACAGATAGGAAACCACCACTTACTGTGAACTGCGTGGTGGTCCCATCTGTTCCTTTAATACTGACTGCACCATCGACAAGTACTCCAAAGAGCGGTGCGTGATCGGTCAAAATACCGAGATCACCTTCGACTGTTCGTGCAGAAACAAATGATGCTTCGCCAGACCAGACGCGCTCTGATGGAGATACGAGTTCGACTTTTAACGTCATTTCTTCTTACTTTCCGATACTTGCTGCAAGCTCTGCAGCCTTACGCTCTAAATCATCTAGACCACCGCACATGAAGAATGCTTGTTCTGGAATATGGTCATACTTTCCATCTGCAAGTGCTTCGAATGCTGCAATTGTGTCGACTAGTGGAACGAATGAACCATCAAGACCTGTGAAGACCTTTGCCACGAAAGTATTTTGTGACAAGAAGCGCTGGATGCGACGAGCGCGTCCAACCAAAATACGATCTTCTTCTGAAAGTTCATCGATACCAAGAATCGCGATGATGTCTTGGAGATCCTTATAGCGCTGCAAGATCTGTTTAATGCGGTTAGCAACACGGAAGTGGTGCTCACCGATATAGCGTGGATCCAGGATTCGTGATGTTGAGTCAAGTGGATCCACAGCTGGGTAGATACCGAGCTCTGAAATCGGACGAGACAACACTGTAGTTGCATCTAAGTGGGCGAAAGTAGTGTGTGGAGCTGGGTCAGTAATGTCATCTGCAGGAACGTAAATTGCCTGCATAGATGTGATTGAGTGACCACGTGTTGATGTGATGCGCTCTTGGAGCTGACCCATTTCATCAGCCAGCGTTGGCTGGTATCCCACAGCAGATGGCATACGGCCTAGAAGTGTTGATACTTCAGAGCCTGCCTGTGTAAAGCGGAAGATGTTATCGATGAAGAGGAGAACGTCCTGCTTCTGAACATCGCGGAAATATTCAGCCATTGTGAGCGCTGAAAGTGCAACGCGAAGACGCGTTCCAGGTGGTTCATCCATCTGACCGAACACTAACGCGGTCTTGTTAATAACACCGGTCTCGGTCATTTCCAAAAATAAGTCATTAC
>SXYM01000075.1 GCA_005789205.1 Actinomycetota bacterium
ATCGTGCGTTACAACAGTTACAGCTAATCCTTTTCGATTATTTAAATACTGCGCAAGCCAAGCAACACCCTCAACATCTAAATGGTTCGTTGGTTCATCCAGTAGAATTAGATCTAGTTCATTAATCAGTAGCTTGGCTAATCCAACACGTCTGCGCTCTCCACCAGATAACTGTCCAAACTTGCGATCAAAAATATGATCATCAAAAGAACCAAAGAGCCCGGTGAAAACTTCACGAATATTTGGCTCACTTGCCCATTCATGTTTTGCGGTGTCCCCTAATACAACTTCTCCCACAGTGCTATCAGGGTTTGATGAATCCACTTGAGATAGAAGTCCAATGCGTGCTGAGTTTGATTTAGTAACACGGCCAGAATCTGGTGTTTCAACGCCGGCAATAATCTTCATAAGCGTGGATTTTCCTGAGCCATTTCGACCAACAATGCCGATGCGATCACCCTCAGAAACACCTAAAGAGACGCCTATTAAAAGCTCTTTAATATCAAAGGCCTTTGAGACCTCTTCGATATTTACAACATTGCGCGCCATGATGGGAGAGCGTACCTTTCCTTCATGAACGTTACTGACCGCGAGTACGCCTTAGAGCTAGATAAAAATGATCCTCTCGCTCATTTCAAATCACAGTTCGTCGTTACAGACCCCGAGATGTGTTATTTGGATGGGAATTCATTAGGTCGTCTTCCAAAAGAGACTATTTCTGCCGTGAATAATCTGATGGCTGAATGGGGCTCAGAAGTTGTCACTGGCTGGGGCCATTGGGTTGATGAAGCTCAACCAACAGGTGATTTGTTAGGCCAAGCCGCATTAGGCGCAGGCCCTGGCCAAATTCTTGTCTGTGACACAACATCAGTTAACTTTTACCAACTTTGTCTAGCAGCGGTGCATGCACGACCTGGCCGCAAAACAATCATTACTGATGCCGCAAACTTTCCAACAGATCGATACATCCTTGATGGAATTGCTAAGCAATTTGGTTTAAATCTTGTTCTTATCCAAAATGAAAATCCAGCAGTTGCAACACATGAGCGCATTACTACCCAAGTTCTTGCGCCATATCTTAATGATGATGTTGCACTTGTCACTTTACAAGTTATTCAATATCGCTCAGGTGCTAGAACTGATATCAAATCAATTACCGATCAAGTACGTGCAATTGGTGCTTTAGTTGTTTGGGATGCCAGCCACGCAGTTGGTGCGATTGAATTAAACCTTGATGCAAACGGAGTTGATCTCTGTGTTGGTTGCACATACAAATATGGAAACTCCGGTCCAGGCTCTCCTGCCTGGTTATATGTGAGTAAGAAGATTCAAAAAGAATTGCAAGTTCCCATTCAGGGTTGGTTTGCCCAAGATGCCCAGTTTGAAATGGGGCCAGTATTTGAGCGAGCACAAAACATTCGTGGATTCCAAATAGCTAGTCCATCCCTCATTGGTATTCGCTGTGTTCAGACAGCTTTTTCAATGATTAAAGAGGCTGGCATTGATGCCATCGCACACAAGGCCGCAGTTGGCACACAGATGATGATTGACCTATACGATGCCTGGTTGGCTCCACTTGGATTTGTGCTCAATACTTCAAGAGATCCTAAAGAACGTGGTGGGCATATCTCATTGGTGCACCCAGATGCAGCTCAAATATGTGTTGCTATGCGCGAAATCTCTAATGTAATTCCTGACTACCGCACGCCTAACTCAATCCGTTTGGCTATCTCACCACTACCAACATCCTTTGTTGAGGTGTGGGATGGGTTTGCAAGAACGCGTGACCTAGTGGCATCTGGTCAATACAAAACAATCAAAGAGGGCGGTTCACGAGTCACATGAGCGAAAACTTCGATTCAGCACTGACATACACATCTTATTTAGCTGTAGATGAACTCTTAAGTTTGCAACGTCCTCTCTCACAAGGACCTGAACATGATGAAATGCTTTTCATCATTATTCACCAAACTTATGAACTTTGGTTCAAACAAATTATTCATGAATTCGCAGAAGCACAACGTGCAATGGAATCTGGCGATACACATTATTCTCTAGCTATTTTGGGACGTATCCGCACAATTCTTAAAGTCTGTGTTACACAGATTGATATCTTAGAAACTATGACGCCTTTGCAGTTCAATGCATTCCGTTCATATCTTTCATCATCAAGTGGTTTTCAGTCCGCACAATTTAGAAAAGTTGAAGCTTTGCTTGGTCGTCGCGATACAAAAATGGCCGGACACCTTCCACCTGCAATTCAAGCCGAGATTGCACTGATTACTTCAGGTAACTCAGTCTGGGATTCAGCTTTGGCTTACTTAACAAAGCGTGGCCATGCAATTCCAACCGATGTATTAGAACGGGATCGCTCTTTGCCTTATGAGGCTAATTTGCGTGTTCAGGATGTATTACTGGAAGTTCACACTAAAGATCCAGAGAGTGCAATGATTTGTGAGCGCTTAGTTGATATTGATGAGGGTATGCAAGAGTGGCGATACCGCCATGTGAAGATGGTAGAGCGAACTATTGGACACAAAATTGGTACTGGTGGTTCAAGCGGTGTGGAATATCTAGCGAGTACTTTATTTGCACCAGTCTTTAAAGATCTGTGGGAGATCCGTTCTCGTTTTTAACTCGGTAAACCTTTAACCACAATCTCTTCTAATGCTTTGCGCTCACGCGGTGCGTTTTCACGCTCCAGCAAGGGCCCCTCTAACTGCTGCGCTGATGCTTGTTTACCAATTGCTATAACTGCAACAGGGATAAGGGAAGCATCTATTCCTAGATTTTGTACAGCTTTTTCTGGATCAAAACCAGTCATTTGATGAGCAACAAGTCCGCGATGATGAGTTTCAACAACCATCTGCGCAACTGCTAACCCACAGTCATAGAGATAACCTTTATTAGGTGTTCCATCTTCACGTGCAGGGAGTCCAGTCACAAGAATCAAAACAGATGAGCGATATGCCCAGCCTTGGTTGAATGGTGCAAGTGAATCAAGAATCTGTGCAAAAACTTCGTCGCCGCGTTGGCCGACAAAGAATCTCCATGGTTGCCCATTAAATGCTGAAGGCGCCCAGCGTGCAGCTTCTAAAACTGCCAATAGGTCATCTTTTGATAGAACTGCCATCGCATCTAAGGAGCGTGGGCTACGTCTGTTGGCTAATACTTCATTAATTTCTACTACAGTCTGCGCTTTCATCATGTGCGCAGTCTAGGTTAAGGCAAAAGTTTTTGCACTTTTTATTTTAAACTAACAACTACTTCTTAATAATCTCCACTAAATCTCCATAAGCAGTTTTTGCAATCTCTTTACGCTTTGCTACGTAGGCAGGTGATGCACCAGTAATCAAGTGTTCGAACCTGCTGGCAGATTTAATCAACTTATGCAGTTCGGCTGAATCGGTTGAATCACCAAATGTAGGGGGATCTTGCTTAGTAACTTGAACAACAATATGTGGATTAAGGAATCGATACACCAGCGCGACTCTTCGTAATCCCAAGTTAGCAACGTGGCGCAATCCACGACTGATGTGATCTTGTGCCATTAAACGAATAAAAGTAAAAGTTTTGGCTTTTGCAGGTGCTTGCTTAGTAGCAAGTGCACACAAAATATCTGCAATCTCTTGACCGCCAGTTGTTTGAGGCAGTTCTGCACACTTTGCCGATAAGGCTGCACGCACTTGTGGGTCCTGCAATTTCTTAACTGTCTTTGTAATATCAGCTAAATCTGCTTGGTCTGCACGAAGTGCATAACCAAAGTCATGACACCAGCGAGCTCGAGCCTCTTGATCATCGGGTCCACGAATATTAGAAACAAACACCGTTGGTACTTGTGCGGGCAATAATTCGTGCACACCGTTATATCCAGTCGCGCAAATACCTGCGTCAAATGCATGCAGCACTTTTGCTAGCGGGAAGTAGCGTGCAACCCTAATATCTAGGCCCTCTGGAGCTAGAGAGTTTCCATCTTTATCTACCGGGGCTTTGGTTAAAATCACTTGCAGATCTTTCCAGCCAAGTAGACCTTCAAGAGCTGCAGTCATCTTGTGGTTCACATCGCTATCACCTGTACCGAGTTGAACTAATGCAACTGGTCGGTTTTGATCAAGACCTAACGCTTTACGAGCATCTGCACGAGATAGCGCATCTTCTTTTCTAAAAAGTGAAACTGGAGATGTTAAAACTGAATCCTTGCGCTTTGATGTTGGGCCAAAATCATAAGCACGAGCAATATCTCCAGGTTCAACAATTGCATCCATCATCTTTGCTTGTAATCCTAAAATGAAGCGCTGCGGTTTCTTTTGCCATAGTCCACGACGAACCCAGACAAGTTTTAACTTCGGGTTTTCATTACGCGCAGCTATTACACCTGGATAAGGAACAACGCCATCAAAAGATAAAACTTTTGCATCGGTTTCATCTACTAAAGCTAAAAGGCGATCGCGTAGGTATGCATCCCACTTTTCGCGCGACATCCATAAGCGATCTCGTCCAGGGATGTATTCGCATCGAATACCCATAAATGAAGGAATCTCTGCAATACC
>SXYM01000076.1 GCA_005789205.1 Actinomycetota bacterium
CCCACGCCTTATTGAGCCATCACTTGCTGGAGGGGCCTTACTTGATCTTGGAATCTATCCAAACTCTTTTGCGCATATGATTTTAGGAGTTCCACAATCGATAACCTCCACCGCAGTCTTCACCGACAAAGGTGTTGATGCGCAAAGCTCAATGATTTTTGATTACTCCAACGGAGCACAAGCCGTACTCAATACGACAATGATTGTGCAGACACCTTGCACGGCAGTTATTGCAGGGCTCAATGGATACTTAGAAGTTAACCGAACCTTCTATAACCCAACATCTATGCGCCTCACACTCTTTGATGGAACCATTACCGACTATCCATCTGATTACAAAGGCCATGGATTGCGCGAACAAGCAGTTGAATTTGCCCGCGTTGTGAAGAGCGGAGCCAAGGAATCACCGATTCTCACAGGGGCAGACACTATTGCGATTATGGAGATTATGGATACCGTGCGCTCTCAAATCGGGTTGAAATACCCATTTGAGAATTAACTTCTAGCTAAATCAGCTACTCCAACAAGACCTGCTTCATTGCCTAACTGAGCCGCAATAATCTGAGGATAAGGATGCTTGCCAGCAAATGGCATATTGCGCTCCAGTGATTCACGCGTTGGCTTAAGAAGAATCTCACCTGCTTCAATTACTCCCCCACCAATAACAACACAGGCAGGATCTAAAAGAACAGAGAGAGATGCAATACCAGCGCCTAACCACTGGCCAGTTGTATTAAAAGCAGCCAATGCCACGGGGTCACCAGCGCGGGCAGCATCAGTAATAGCTTGACCTGTCAGTCCTGCAACAGTTCCATCGCCGCGCGAGAGCAGGTTACGTGCAACTTCAGGACTGGCGTTGATTGCTTCTCGCGCATGGCGCAGTAATGCATTTCCTGATGCATATTGCTCGAAACAACCACGAGCACCACAGCCACAGATGTGTCCTTCTGGAACTACGCGCATATGCCCAAACTCTGCTGCAATTCCAAAAGCACCTCGGTAGAGAGCACCGTTAACAACAATACCTCCACCAATTCCAGTTCCAACTGTGAGCATCATCATGTGATCTTGATTCTTGCCTGCACCAAACTTTGCTTCACCCCATGCTGCTGCATTTGCATCATTTTCAAGGACAACCGGAAGTCCGATGAGTTTGGTGAGTTGATTATCTAAATCAACACCATTCCAGTCGGCAATGTTGGGGGTTGCCAACATGGTCTTTCGATCAGAGGAAACAAAACCTGCAGCAGAAACTCCAACAGATGCGACTGAGTGTTGTGCGAGTAATTCTCTTGCGACATCAGCAATTGTCTGAGTTAGCGCAATTCCACCTTGACGAGGCGTGTCTTTTCTTGCAGTAGTGAGAACTTTTCCAGCTTCATCAACAACGCCGCCCAGAACCTTAGTTCCGCCAACATCGATACCAATTGTTAATGACATTAAGTTTGATTAAGCTTCTAGCGCAGTTTTAAGTTGTGCAAGTGCTTGATCAATTGTTGCCTTCTCAGCCTTTTGACGCATCATGGCTGGGATTGGCATTGAAAGTGAAACTCCCAATTGATATGTAACTTGGGTCGTATCTTCATCGATTGCCTTAATGGAATAAGAACCATCCATTCCGGTAAGAAGATCTGCATCATCGAGTGAGAAAGAAAGTTGCCCCGGAGCCTGGCTCCAGTCATAATCTAAAATCACGCGATCTTTCATCATTCCTGCGTCAATAGTCATTTTTACCTTAGTGGCCCGGCCTTGGTCATCACGTTCAACGACCTCGCTGGACTTAATCGCACTCGACCAGGTTGGGTATTGGTCAAGGGCAAAAAGGGCTCCTTGGACATCTGCTAATGGGGCATCGATCGTGATTGTTGAACTGCTCAAATCGCTCATGGGACAAGGTTACCCTCTTCCGCATTTCATATTCCTCACGCTAGCGTTAGCCCCATGAATGAAGTCACAACACCTGCCCTCGTCCCTTCAGCTACTGCTGGCAATCTGACAAACCTGATTGCTGAACGCGCCTGGTTTGAGCCAGAGCGCATCACCATGTCTCGCCCACTCGGCGATGGATGGCAAAGTGTCACTGCCCGTGAAGTTGACGAGGAGGTACGAGCAACTGCCAAAGGCTTAATCGCTGCAGGTATTCAAATCGGTGATCGTGTGGCAATCATGGCCCGTACTCGTTATGAGTGGACCATACTTGATTTTGCTATTTGGTATGCAGGAGCTGTCGTAGTCCCAATCTATGACACATCATCTGCAGAACAGATCGATTGGATTCTTAACGACTCTTCTACTGTTGGCATCATTGTTGAAACTCCAGCACTGCGTGAATTAGTCCAAACAGTTCGACCTGCACACACTAAGCATGTCTGGGTGATGACTGAGGATGTTCTTACAGTGCTTCGCAATTCGGGTGCTCAAGTATCAGATGATGAAATTGAACGTCGTCGTGCAGCACTTGGCCCAGATACTTTGGCAACACTTATCTACACATCAGGTACAACTGGAAAGCCAAAGGGTGTTTCACTCACACATGGCAACTTCTTAGCTGAGTGCGGAAATGTTGTGCAAGGTGCAAGTGATCTATTCCTTAAGCCAGGCGGATCAACTTTGCTTTTCTTGCCTGTTGCTCACGTCTTTGGCCGTATGGTTCAAATTGGTGCAATTAACTCAGGTCTACACCTTGCGCACTGCAGTGACCCACTTGGACGTCTACCAATTGATCTAGCTTCCTTTAAGCCAACATTCGTTTTGGCAGTTCCACGTATTTTCGAAAAGATTTATAACGGAGCTGAAGCTCGCGCTGAAGCTGCAGGTAAGGGAAAGATTTTTAGAAAAGCAGCAGATGTAGCAATCGCTTACTCTGAGGCCTTGGATAAAAAGAGAATCTCTCCTATCCTTAAACTCAAGCATGGCCTCTTTGACAAGTTGGTCTACTCAAAGATTCGTGCGGGTATGGGTGGACGCGTTGAAGCTGCAATCTCTGGTGGTGCCCCGCTAGGAGTGCGTTTAGGCCACTTCTATCGTGGTGCCGGCGTAACAATTTTAGAAGGCTACGGTTTAACTGAAACAACTGCTGGTGCAACATTAAACTTAACCGGTGCACACCGCGTTGGTTCCGTTGGTCGTCCAATCCCAGGCACTTCAATCAAGATTGCTGAAGATGGCGAAGTTCTTATCCGTGGCGCAATTGTTATGCGTGGGTACTGGCAAAACGATGCTGCAAACGCTGAGGTTTTCGATTCTGAAGGTTGGTTTAAGTCAGGTGACTTAGGAAAGCTCGATGAAGAAGGCTTCCTCTACATAGTCGGTCGTAAAAAAGAACTTATTGTTACTGCAGGTGGAAAGAATGTTGCCCCTGCTGTCCTAGAAGATCGCTTACGGGCTCATCCACTGGTCAGCCAGTGCTTGGTCGTTGGTGATAATCAACCATTCATTGCAGCGCTTGTAACTATTGATCAGGATGCACTTAAGGGTTGGGTAACAAATCACAAGAAGGAAGGTGCCTCAATGGCTGACCTTGCTAATGATCCTGATTTGATTGCTGTTATCCAAACTGCAGTTGATGATGCAAATAAGGCCGTGAGCAAAGCTGAATCAATCCGCAAGTTCACTATTCTTACAACAGATTTCACAATCGCTGGTGGACACTTAACTCAGAAGCTCTCTATTAAGCGACACGTCGTTGCGAAGGAATTCGCAAAGGAGATTGATCAGCTCTTCACAAAGTAACTATGTGAGCCTTACACAGCGAATAAAACTCGCACAAGAGCTCCACGATGGCATAGCCCAAGATCTCGTGGGGTTAGGCTATGGGTTAGATTCTTTGTTGTTTCAAGAGGATGATGAGACTAAGCGTACTGCTTTGCGATCTGTGCGCTTTGATATCAACACATTGATAGAGAAAGTTCGTAGCGAAATTCTCGAACTTCGCACAGAGCACAATGACCAAGAACTCCTTAGTTCTCAACCAGAATTTACTTATGAACTCAATAGAGTTTTTAGTGAAATCATCAACAATGTGACTGAGCATTCGCATGCGACTCGTCTGGATGTAATTTTCACTGATAATGGAATTGGTGGAGCTTCAGAGGTTGAGAATCATTATGGAATGGCAGGAATATCTGAGCGAATTATGGCTTTGGGTGGTCATGTAGATATCCACTCTGATTTCACCGGTACTAATGTTGCAATTTCATTGGACCTGCTGACTCCATGAGCAGATTGTTGATAGTTGATGATCATGCCCTTGTGCGTGAGGGTTTAAAGCGCGCACTTACCCATGAAGGCTTTAGTGAGATTACAGAGGCTTCATCTGTTCTTGAGGCCCGCGCCTCTATCGCAGCATTACAACCCGATGTTGTGACAATCGATATAAATCTTCCAGATGGTAGTGGCTTTGAGTTAGTGAGCTGGATAAGAGGCATCTCCCAAGAAATTGGAGTTATTGTTTTAACGCTTAATGATCATGAGAATTATATACGCGCTGCCATGAAAGCAGGTGCTAGTGCCTTCGTATGTAAATCTGAACCCATTCCTACTCTAGTAGCTGCAATTAAACATAGCGTTGTTTCTCCACTTGGCTTTAGTGCCAAGGGATTGGATAAAGTTTTTAAAAATACTCACAACCTTCTTACAGCCCGAGAATTTGATCTCTTGTCTCAATTAGAACTCGGTCAAACAACTGCGCAAATTTCTAAGAGTTTATTCATAAGTCCGGCGACCGTTAAAACACATCTAGCATCAATCTATAGAAAGTTAGAAGTAACTAACAGAACTGCGGCAATTCATGCCATGCACGAGAAGGGATTATCTGGCAAGTAGTTGGGAAAACTTGCTGCCCCAAATCTCCCAATTCCATTCTTTTTCAATCCAGGCTCGGCCTGCGCTACCCATATCCCGACGCAGTTTTTCATCACGTAAAAGTTGAATCACTCTGTTTGCTATTAACTCTGTCTTAGTTCCATCAACGACAAAACCTGTTACACCTTCTATAACCGCATCAGGTGCTCCCCCAGATGCACCTGCAATTACTGGTAGACCGCATGCACTTGCTTCCAGATACACAATTCCTAAGCCTTCTACCTCTAATCCACCAAAGCGCGATCTTGATGGCATCGCAAAGATATCGCCCACACAGATATAACCCGGTAAATCTTTATATTGAATACGGCCAATGAAGCTCACACTCTGTTCTAGCGAATGTTTCATCACTAGTTTTTCCAAGTGAGCCCTATACGGACCTTCACCGACAAGCAAAAGGTGAGCTTCTGGGACTTGAGTAAGGATCTGTGGCATTGATTCGATGAGAAAATCCTGACCTTTGCGGTGCACAAGTCTGCCCACACTGACAATGACTTTCTTCTCACGTAGTCCCAGGGATTGTCGCAGGGATTTTGCATCTACTTCCTTGAAATGATCAGCATCAATGCCTGGAGCAATTTTCTGCATAACTGATGCACTCTTCAATGTGAGAGCTTTGGAAATTGCCGTTCGAGTAAAATCGCCAAGATACGTTAGTGAATCAGTAGTGGATCCAATGCGTCGCAAAATTAAGTTGAATGGAAAAACCTTGGCCCACCAGACTTCATGTCCATGCGTAAGTGCAACTATTCGTAGTGCTCCGGCTTTGCGCAAAGTTGAAGACATCCAACCCAAAGGCGCAGCTGCTCCAAATGCCACGGTTTTAATACCTTGCTGGCTAACAATTCTGGCCACCGCGCGACTTATCCGTGGAGTCGGTAATAATATTTTTGCTTTATCTCTAATGACTTCAACACCAAAATTACGCAGCCATTGGGCGTCATAGTGCGCAGTTTCCTCTTGCGCTGAGGTGTAAACAATGATGCTCGACTTTGGTAATCGTTCAATCAAACCAATGATGAAGGTTTCTATGCCTCCAGCCCGTGGGCCAAAATCATTAGTTACGAATAGAGTTTTATTAGAAACGGCGTGCTCCAACTAAAGGTTTTCTTCCAAGAGAACCACTTGTTGTGATTTTCACACGTGAACCTGAGCGCGGTGCGTGCACCATCTTTCCGCCGCCGATATACATTCCAACGTGTGAAACTGGACGACCATAAAATAGTAGGTCACCCGGCTTTAGAGACTTAATTGAGACTTGCTTACCCAAGCGCGATTGGGCAGCAGATGAATGTGGAAGTGAAACTCCTGCTGCCTGGTAGGCTCGCATCGTTAAACCAGAACAATCCCAAGTTACTAAACCTGCTGCACCAAATACGTAGCGATCGCCTATTTGCTTGAGCGCATATTTAATTGCAATTCCAGCGCGACCTGAAATTCCCGTAAGCGCCCGAGCTGCGGCCTGTGAATCGGCTTGATCTGCATCCTCTTGTTCAGCAGCTAATTTTGCCAAACGCTCTCGCTCGGCTTTGGTTAGTTTGGAAAGCAAAGCCTCAGCCTCTGCCAGTTTCTCTTGGGCTATTGCAGATTGGGCTTTAAATTTCTTTTCAGCTGCAACTACCAGTGCCAACTTGTCGTTAACAGTCAGAGTTGTTGCACTTAAGCGCTGTTGTGCCGCTTCATATTTTCGCAGTTGGGCAGATTTGCGTCTGCTAATTGCATCTAGAGCACCGGCTGAAGACAAATACAGAGTGGGATCAGAAGAAAAGAGAAGTTCAAGTGATTGACCGAGTCCCCCTGCCTTGTATTGCTCGATTGCAATAGTTCCTAAAGATTTTTGAAGCGCTGAAAGTGTTTCTCCCTGGACAGCAGCTTTAGCTTTGATGCCGTTGAGTGTGCGCGTAAGGGCAATTAACTTCACTTTCGCTTCCTGAGCGCCCTCAGCTGCCGTGGTTGCTTCTTCTTCTAGATATCGCACCTTTGCCTGAATCTCGGCCAGTGATGGAGCCGCGTTGGCAGGAGCCATTAAGCCAACTGCCATGGCCAAAGCCACGAGTGCGCAAGGAAGAATGCGGCGATACATGGTTTAAGGCTAACGAGGTTTATTGCGACATCTCAACTTATGAGCGTGACTTACGCCTGAGAATTTTCAAAGAATCTGCAATAGTAGGGCAAATGAGCACAGTTGCATCGCTGGTGGTCGGGCGAGATGGGTCCACATCAAAAGATAAGAGCTCTAATGGAGTTTCATCCGATGCCGATCGAAAAGCTTTTCTAGCAAGGCGACGCAAAGTCGATTGCATACTAATTGGTGGAAATACTGCTCGCCATGAGCCTTACAAGCAGAGCCCAGTGCCTTTAGTAATTGTTTCGCGATCAACAATTAATCCAGTTGTTGGCAATGATTTATCACATTTATGGAACATGTCTCCTGCAGATGCCTTAGCAAAAGCTAAATCACAGTTTGGTGTAAGAATTTTAGTAGAAGCAGGAACATCAATTATTTTTGAACTAATTGATCAAGGTTTAATCGATCAACTAGAGCTCAGTGTTACACCAGTAACCGGTGGTGATGATCCTATTGATTGGCAAGCTCTCCTCAATAGATTTGAGAACCACACCCACACTAATGTTGATGGCACTGATTTCTATATTGCCCGTAACTAGAAAGCAGAAATAAGCGCCACGCCTGCAACAGCTAAGGCAATTCCGATGTATTGAACCCTCTGTAAACGCTCGCGCAAGAACTTAAATGCGAGAAGCGCAGTTACTATTGGAAAGAGCGAGCCCAAAACCATCGCAATTGAAACTAAGCCCTTAGTACATGCAATGCCTAGCAACACATTAGCTAAGAAATCTGCGATACCGATGAAAATAAGTGATGGGTATTCTTTTTTGGTAAACCCACCCATTGTTCGGAATTTAAGGGCTAAGGCGATGGTTACAAAGAAAGTTGCCCCACGCATTGAAACCATTGTCATGAGTGCACTTGACTGCGCACCAATCGACATTGAGGTTAATGCTGTTCCAAATCCAAGTGCTGCACCTATCGCTAGAAGTAAAGGCTTTAGAGGAAGACCTTGGGAGAGCTCTGGACCACTGGCACAAAAAACTCCCACCAAAGCTAGTACTACACCGATGGAAGTAATTGTTGAAAGTTTGTCACCGCTAATCAATGCATACGTTAAAGGGACAATTGCTCCCATAGAACTAATTGGTGAGACTACGCCCATTCTGCCCGTTGATAAACCTGCATAAAGACAAAACAATCCAAAGTAACCAAACAATCCAGCAATAATTCCAGGGACTAAATATCCCCCGGATCCAAGTGCCTGTGCATCCCAAGCACCAAAAGCAAGCATTACAACTAGGCCAAAAACTAAACCAAGAACTTGTGTGAATCCGAGTACTGCCAAAGGCGCATGCTTTTTACTTAGACGACCACCTTCAAAATCTGAAGTTCCCCACAAGATGCTTGAAAGAATTGCGAGTATTGAGGCCATATGCACAAGGATACCGCCCTGCCTCCCATAAAAAGGACTCCTCACTGTTTATTCTTAAGCAGTGGATGCCAAAGGATTTGAAGATTTAGTCAACTCCTTACGCACAATTACACCGCGTGCTGAAATTGTTTTAGAAGAGGTTCCAGCCCCACAACAACTAGCTACGTATTCTTTCGCATTTTCAGCCGATGTCAGTAATGGCCTACTAGGCGATGACGAAGATGAAATAGCTTCAGGCCGCTTTGTCTTATTACATGAGCCTGGTGGACAAGACACCTGGGAAGGTGAATTTCGTTGCGTAACTTTCGTTCGTGCAGATGTTGATCCAGTAATGCAACAGGATCCACTTCTGCCAGAGGTTGGCTGGAGTTGGTTTCTAGAAGCGCTAGAAAGTGAAAAGTGTGCACTTGCTGCACCAAGTGGAACTGTCACACGCGTATCAAGTGCCTCTTTCGGAAAACTATCCCCACGAAATGATGAATCAGAAATTGAGATTCGCGCCTCTTGGACACCAGCAATAACTGATCCCATTGAAATCATGAAACACATCGCAGGATGGTGTCGCTTGATTACTGATGTCGCTGGTCTCGAACCGATTCCTGATGGTGTTTCAACTATTTCATCTGCCAGACGTCGTTAAGCCCGCTGATGTCTGAAGAGGTAACTGCAACTCCACTGCTCACTCCTGCCGGTGGTACTCCTGCTGTTATAGATGATGAGACATCTTTTAGGTCAGTATTAGAACAATTGGCAAGGGGAAGCGGTCCATTTGCCGTTGATGCCGAAAGAGCCTCAGGTTTTCGTTATAGCGCACGTGCATATCTGATTCAAATTAAGCGCGCCAATGGTGGATTACATCTCATAGACCCAATCCCCTTCGGTCCAGCTCACCCACTGATACTTGAGCTCAATAATCTTCTTAATACCGATGAAGTAATTCTCCATGCCAGCACACAGGATCTACCATGTCTTCGAGAATTAGGAATCAACCCAAAGCGATTATTTGATACTGAATTAGGGGGGCGAATAGCAGGCCTACCACGTGTTGGTCTTGGCCCACTTTTGGAATCTTTGATGGGTGTTTCTCTTGCAAAAGAACACAGTGCCGCAGACTGGTCTGTGCGCCCACTGCCTCAAGACTGGCTGACATATGCAGCACTAGATGTTGAACTTCTTGTGGAACTGCGCGATAAAGTTGAAGCACTATTAATTGAAACCAAAAAAGACTCTTGGGCCAAAGAAGAGTTTGCTTCAATACTTTTAGCGCCGCCACCACCACCTCGTGTGGATCCTTGGCGTAGAACTTCTGGAATGCACAAAATTAAGCGAAGAGATCAATTAGCAATTATTCGTGAACTCTGGATTACACGAGATGAGATTGCAAAGTCACTAGACATTGCGGCTGGAAAGCTACTCAATGATTCAGCAATAGTTGAAATTGCACTTAATCCAGTTACAACTAAAAAAGAGTTTGAGAAAGTTTTACGCCCTCTTGGACTTCGGGCTCGTTGGCTAGAGAATCTGAAAGCGTGGCTAGATGCTGTGGCACGCGCAGTTGCTCTTGAAGAAAAAGACTGGCCAACACTTCGCACTAATGCAGATACTTTGCCGCCGATTAAACTGTGGAGAGATAAGTTCCCAGAAAAATACGCGCCACTTTCTCATGCACGAGCTCGCATAGAAATCATTGCTCAAGAAAACAACATTCCGGTGGAAAACCTAATCACCCCCGAGCTGGTCCGCCGAATTTGTTGGGCTCCCCCAGCACCATCAACTTCTGAATCCTCTCCAGAGATTGTCAGGGAGCATTTGCTCTCACTCGGTGCCAGACAATGGCAGGTGGATCTGGTCTTAGAGGCCATTACGACGTCGCTGCTGGAGCGAGAGGCGCTTCCCACGCCTGAAGCTGTGCCAGAAACCACACCTGAAGAAGCCTGAATTACGCAACATAAGAGTTGCGTAATTACCCCCCACCCTCTAGATTTTCCCCCATGTTGAGCACATTTGTCATCGCCCTTCGTGAAGGACTTGAAGCAGCGCTGATCATTGGCATTTTGGTCGCCTACATTCTAAAAACCGACCGCAGACATTTGTTAGCCCCATTGTGGAGTGGAGTAGCAGCAGCCATTGTCGGAAGTATCGGACTTGGACTAGTTCTTTCTAAAACTTCTGAGGAGTTAACTGAACGTGCTGAGAAGCTCTTTGTAGGAACAACATCTTTCCTTGCTGTGGCACTTGTTACTTGGATGGTATTTTGGATGAAGCGCACCGCTCGCACTTTAAGGGCAGATCTACATGGCAAGGTTGATGCGGCTTTGCGCACAGGCCCTCTAGCCCTTGCTGGGGCAGCGTTTTTCGCTGTTATTCGTGAAGGTCTAGAAACTTCACTCTTTGTTTATTCAAACTTCAATACCGTTGCTGATACACGAAGTTCTGCACTGGGATTAATTCTTGGTTTTGCAGTTGCAATCTCCCTTGGATATTTGATTTTCAAATCTGCAATCAAACTCGACTTGAGCAAATTCTTCCGCTACACCGGAGTTGCTCTCGTTGTCGTTGCAGCAGGAGTTCTCTCATATGGAGTTCATGAGTTCCAAGAGCTCGGCTGGCTGCCTGGTGGAGAGTCATATGCCTGGGATGTTTCAAACCTGATTCCTAAGGACTCACTGCTTGGGGCAACACTGGGTGGCCTTGTGGGCTTTGATAACACAACTTCATGGCTTCAACTAGGAATCTGGACGATCTATCTCACCACTGTCCTTGGGGCCTATCTCTCAAAGCCTCGGGCGCGTGCGCTAACGCCAGCCTGAGCGCTGTCACAAATCCTTACTGGCGGGTAACATAACCGCTATATCCACCCCTAGTAAAGGATCACTATGTCTCGCTCAGTTGTCTTAGTCGATGCCGTTCGTACCCCTTTTGGAAAAGCAGGGGGGATGTATGCAGGTACACGTGCCGATGATTTGATGGTGCGCGCAATTCGCGGACTCTTAGATAGAAATCCAAATGTTGACCATAGTGCAGTAGATGATGTTGCCATCGCCGCTGCAACACAAACAGGTGATCAGGGAATGAACATCGGCCGCAGTGCCACTCTCCTAGCAGGATTACCAAACACTGTTCCTGGCTATTCAATTGATCGCTGGTGTGCAGGTGCATTAACCGCAGTAACAACAATTGCAGGCGCCATTGCTTTTGGCTCAAACGATATTGCTATTGCCGGCGGCGTGGAACATATGGGAAATCATCCAATGGGTGAACTCATGGATCCTAATCCTCGCTATTTAGCTGAAAAACTAGTTGAACAAGATGCTCTTGCAATGGGTGCAACCGCTGAAAGATTGCACGATCGTTTTCCAACTATTACAAAAGAGCGCGCAGATAGATATGCACTAAACTCACAACTCAAAACAACTAAGGCATATGAAGCTGGTTTGATTCAGCGAGATCTCATCCCTATGGCTGCACGTAGTGCAGAGTTGGGTTGGACAATTGCAACAGTTGATGAAGCACCTCGCCCAACTACAACGATGGAAGGTCTATCAGGTTTAAAGACTCCCTTTCGTCCAGCAGGTCGAGTCACTGCCGGTAACTCTTCTGGATTAAATGATGGAGCAACTGCGGCGCTTCTTGCAAGTGAAGACAAAGCAATAGAGTTAGGTCTAAGCATTAAGGCGCGATTGGTTACATACGCATTTGCTGGAGTGGAACCTGAAGTAATGGGATTCGGTCCAGTTCCTTCAACTATTAAAGCTCTTGCACAAGCAGGGTTGAGTATTGAAGATATTGGACTCTTTGAGATTAATGAAGCCTTTGCAGTGCAGGTGCTAGCTTTTCTTGAGCACTTTGGAATTGCCGATGATGACGCCCGCGTTAATCCATTTGGTGGAGCAATTGCAGTTGGGCACCCACTTGCATCATCTGGCGTTCGCCTTATGCTCAATCTAGCGAGATCTTTTGAAGCCCACCCAGAGGTGCGCTATGGCTTAACAACTATGTGTATCGGTCTTGGTATGGGTGGCTCTGTTATTTGGGAAAACCCACACTTTAATGGTCAGGTGAAATAAATGAGCGTAGATATCAAACTTCCAGAAGGTGCACCAGAAGAGGTTGTCACTCAAGCTCTTGTCCGACAAGTTGATTTAAGCGCCTTCGGTGCCAAAGGCGTCTTAGCTCTGATTACTTTAGATAACTCACTAGATCATAATCGCCCCAATACTTTTGGCCCACAGTCTCTATTTGCATTAGATGCAGCAATTACGGCAGCTACTGCGCTCAATCCAGCTGCAATTGCGCTGACTGGTAAGCCTTTTATTTTTGCTGCAGGAGCTGATTTATCTGCGCTCGCATTTATTACAACCCGAGAGCAATCACTTGGTATCGGAAAATTGGGTCATGATGTCTTTCGCCGCTTAGGTGAATCAAAAATTCCAACATTTGCTTTCATCAACGGTTTGGCACTTGGTGGCGGACTTGAAGTTGGACTTCACTGCCACTACCGCACACTTGCCTCCACAGCATTTACTGCTTTGCCTGAAGTATTCCTTGGCCTAGTTCCTGGTTGGGGCGGTGCAACTATTTTGCCTAAGTTAATTGGACCCGAGCGCGCTGTTCAAGTAATCATGTTAAATGCTCTCAATAACAACACCATGATGAAAGCTAAAGATGCTTTCAAGCTTGGTGTTGTCGATGCTGTGTATGAACCTTCTGATTTCCTAGAGCGTTCCATTGCATTTGCAGCAAATGTTCTCAATGGAACAACTAAAGTTGAGCGCAAGGACTACAGCCAAGATTCAGCATGGGAAAGCGCCCTTGCAACTGGAAAAGCTGCTGCACTTAAGAAGTACGGCGGAGCCGAAATAGCATCACCAATGAAGGCTCTTGAACTCATCAGCGCAGCTAAGAGCAACACATTAAGTGCTGGCTTTGATGCTGAAGATTTAGCTCTAGCTGATTTAACAATGAGTGATCCGCTGCGTGCATCTCTCTATGCCTTCAATGTCATTCAAAAGAAGCGCAAGAAAGTAGAAGGTGCCCCAAAACCAGCTCTTGCTCGTAAGGTGGGCAAAGTAGGAGTTGTTGGCGCAGGACTCATGGCATCACAACTAGCACTACTTCTTCTCCGTAATCTCAAGTGCCCGATTGTTATGACAGATATTGATCAAGAGCGTGCCGATAAGGGTGTAGCCTGGGTTAAAAATGAGTTGGCTAAATTAGTTGAGAAGAAGCGCATGAGCGCTGAATCTGCAGCTCGTTTGTCTCTTCTTATTTCAGGATCATCTGATCAAAATACGTTCGCTGGATGCGACTTTATTATTGAAGCAATCTTCGAAGAACTATCTCTCAAGCAAGAACTCTTCAAGAAGCTTGAAACAATGGTTTCCCCTGAGTGCGTATTGGCGACAAACACCTCATCACTTTCAGTTGAGCGCATGAGTGAAGGACTTAAGAATCCTGAGCGAGTCGTGGGATTCCACTTCTTTAATCCAGTCGCCGTCATGCCTTTGCTTGAAGTTGCACGAACAAGTAAGACTGATGATGCAACTACGGCAACGGCAATCTCTGTGGGTAAAGAACTCAAGAAGACCATGATCATCTGCAAAGATGCACCTGGCTTTGTTGTTAATCGCTTGTTAACTCGCTTTATGGGCGAAATCACTGATGCTGTAGATGAAGGCACATCACCAGAGGTTGCCGATAACGCTATGCGTTCTATTGGTTTCCCAATGTCACCATTCCAACTTCTAGACCTAGTTGGTCCAGGAGTTGCATTACACGTATCTGAAACCTTGCATGCAAATCTTGGTGATCGCTACCGTATTTCACCAACCATGGCTGCAATGGTGAAAGAAGGCGTTCGAAACTTCTATGTTAAAAATGAAGATGGAAGTTATGGCGCAAATCCAGCCGCCCTAGCTCTTATTCATAAAGGAGATTCGCCATCAACGGCTGAGCAAGTTCGCAGCCGCGCACTAACCGCACTTGCCGTTGAAGCGCGAATGATGCTTGATGAAGGTGTTGTTTCAACTGCCGCTGAGATTGATCTTTGCATGTTGATGGGCGCAGGCTGGCCAATGCATCTAGGTGGAATATTGCCGTACTTGGATCGTGAGGGTATTAGCGAGTCTGCTTGCGGTCAGCGTTTTCATCCGAAGGGAGTTGCATCTCTTCCTTAAGAGAGCTTAAGAGCGAGCGAAGAACGTACTGCATAATTCCACCGTGGCGGTAGTAATCGGCTTCTCCTGGAGTATCTATGCGCACAGTTGCAACAAAGCTCTTGCTTCCAGCACTCACTGTCAGCTCCTTTGGAACTCCCCCAGTATTGAGTGCTGTGATGCCGCTGATTGAGAATTCTTCCTCACCTGTAATGCCAAGAGACTGAGCACTAGCGCCATTTTTAAATTGAAGAGGTAGGACTCCCATTCCAATCAAGTTGGAACGGTGAATGCGTTCAAAGCTTTCAGCGATTACTGCGCGCACTCCAAGTAGTGCAGTTCCCTTAGCAGCCCAGTCACGTGAAGAACCAGAGCCGTATTCCTTACCTGCCAAGATAACTAAGGGTATTCCAGCGTTTTGATAAGCAACTGATGCATCATAAATCGTTGATTGTTTTCCATCAGTTGCAAAGTTGCGCGTGAAGCCACCTTCAACGCCATCTAGTAACAAATTCTTCAGACGAATGTTGGCAAAAGTTCCACGAATCATTACTTCGTGATTTCCTCGGCGAGAGCCATAAGAGTTGAAATCTTTACGATCAATTCCATGCTCAGCTAAGTACTTACCTGCTGGTGAATCAGCTTTGATGTTTCCTGCAGGTGAGATGTGATCAGTTGTTACTGAATCCCCAAGAACAGCCAAGACGCGCGCACCAGAGATATCTACAACCGGAGTGGGCGTTTTTGGCATTCCATCAAAGTACGGAGGCTTTCTCACATAGGTAGAGTTAGGATCCCACTCAAAAACTTTTCCAACTGGTGTGGCCAATGACTTCCAGCGGTGATCTCCATCAAAAACTGAAGCATAATCTTTTGTAAACATGGCAGATGAAATTGAAGAGTCAATAACAGATTGAATTTCAGCTGGTGTTGGCCAGATATCGGCTAGGTAGACATCTTTACCGTTTTGATCTTGCCCCAGAGAGTCTCTCTCAAAGTCATGATCCATCGTTCCCGCAATTGCATATGCCACAACCAATGGCGGTGAAGCTAAGTAGTTCATCTTCACATCAGGACTAATGCGGCCTTCAAAATTTCGGTTACCAGACAGGACTGCGGTGACTGCTAAATCTGAGTCATTGACGGCCTTACTAATTTCAATAGGTAGTGGACCTGAGTTGCCAATACAGGTTACGCAACCGTAACCAACTAAGTGGAAACCCAATGCTTGCATGTATTTAGTTAAATCAGCACGGTCATAGTAATCAGTTACAACTTTTGAGCCTGGAGCAAGAGTTGTTTTGACCCAAGGCTTTGATTTCAAACCTTTTTCAACGGCCTTTTTTGCTAGAAGTGCCGCACCAATCATTACCGATGGATTTGATGTGTTGGTGCACGATGTAATGGATGCAATCACAACATCTCCATTTTTCACACGCGTAGACCCTGCCTTTACCTCGTCGCTAGATGTTTTGTCTGAGAAGTAAGTAGGTAAAATCTTTTCAAAAGCTAACTTTGAATCACTTAGAGAGATGCGATCTTGTGGACGCTTAGGTCCAGCAATAGATGGCACCACCGTAGAGAGATCTAACTCAACTTGCTCAGAAAAACGTGGCTCAACTGATGGGTCATGCCAAAGTCCTTGCCTCTTTGCATACTGCTCAACCAATGCAACTTGATCATCACTTCGCCCAGTTAGGCGCAAGTATCGCAAAGCTTCTTCATCGATAGGAAAAATTGCACATGTTGATCCGTACTCAGGACTCATGTTTCCAATAGTTGTCCGATTAGCCATAGGGACTGAGACCACACCTGGGCCATAGAACTCGACAAACTTTCCAACAACACCGTGCTTGCGCAAGATTTCAGTAATTGTCAGGGCCATATCTGTTGCAGTAGTTCCAAGAGGAAGTTGACCGGTTAATTTAAATCCCACAACACGTGGGATGAGCATTGAAACTGGCTGACCAAGGAGCGCTGCCTCTGCCTCAATTCCACCAACACCCCACCCCAGAACTCCTAAGCCGTTAACCATCGTTGTGTGAGAATCTGTTCCAACAACGGTGTCTGGGTAAGCGCGTAAGACTCCACCAACTGTGCGAGTCATGACTACGCGAGCTAGGTACTCAATATTTACCTGGTGGACAATCCCAGTTCCTGGCGGCACTACCTTGAACTCATCAAAGGCAGTTTGCCCCCAACGCAAAAAGCGATAACGCTCTTGGTTGCGCTCATACTCAATATCAGTATTTTGCTCAAAAGAATCTTTAGTTCCAAAAACATCTGCAATCACTGAGTGATCAATTACTAACTCTGCTGGGGCAAGTGGGTTAACTTTTGATGGATCTCCGCCCAAATCCACAATTGCCTCACGCATTGTTGCGAGGTCCACAATGCAGGGCACACCTGTGAAGTCCTGCATGACTACGCGTGCAGGAGTGAACTGAATTTCAGTATCTGGTTCTGCTGCTGGATTCCAATTAGCTAGAGCTTTGATGTGATCGGCTGTGATGTTTGCACCATCTTCTGTGCGAAGAAGATTCTCTAAAAGTACTTTCAGTGAGAATGGAAGGCTATTAGCGCCCTTGATGCCGGAGATATCGAAAATCTCATAACTCTTGCCCGCAACTTCTAGATTCTTCTTTGCGTTGAAAGAGTTCTTACTCATCATCTCCCCTAATAAATCCTCGCATTCTTGAGCGTCAAGATACCTTAGCGGGCTCAAAGCGCGCAACACATTCGATGTGATGTGTCATTGGAAAGAGATCAAAAGCTCTCATTTTTACGAGTGAATATCCACGTTCCAAAAAGTAACCAGTATCACGCGCTAATGCCGCTGGATCACATGCCACATAGACAATTGTTCGTGGCTTGAGTCTGGCAATTTCGCTGACCACTATTTTTCCAGCACCGTCGCGGGGCGGGTCTAGAACTACAACATCTACCGAATTTATCCTTGGTAGGTGCGTGGCTACATCTCCAGTAATAACTCTAACATTTGTGTTTCCAGCAAAATTTTTAGAAGCATCAGAGGTTGCACTTTTGCTACCTTCGATGAGTTCAATTCTTCCCTCTAAACCAACCAGGTCAATCAGCGCTGCGGCAAAAAGTCCAACACCTCCATAAAGATCCAAAACATGGTCGGCGTTCTTAACTCCAGCAAAATCTCGGACTACTTCGCTCAACACACTAGGAGCATTGACATGAGCTTGCCAAAAAGAGTTATTGCTAACTCCTAAAGTTTTATCCAAAACCTTTTCATGCAATATTGCTGGTCCTTCGCTTAAACGAGACTTGCTTTCTCCGCGAGTTGGCATAAGTGAAATAGAGCGTTCATCACTGTTAGAGGCAGCAATCTCAACTCGCATATCCCCTTTCCACGTTCTGGCAGCTAATTCAGAAAATCCAATTTCCTTAGCGGCAACCAAACAATTAGAAACTGGGATCACTGTGTGACTTCGAGAGCCAATAAATCCAAGCTGTCCATTTTTATCAGTTGTTGAAGTGATTCGAGAGCGCCAACCAAGTTCTGGGCCAACACATTCAACTTCGACGGACATTTTCATCTTTGCAATACGTGCAAATTGCTCATTAATGACATCTGCTTTTAGTTTTCGTTGCCGCTCGATTGTGATGTGCTGAAAATCGCAACCTCCACACCCACTACGGTTTGAGTATTCACATGGAGCAACAACACGGTCACTAGATGCTTCTAAGGTTTCAATAACATCTGCGCGGTTGAAGGAACTTCCTACCGAAGTGATTTGGATACGGCACTTTTCGCCGGGAATGGCATGACGCACGAAAATCACGCAGCCTTCGTGTCGGGCAACAAAGTGGCCGCCGTGGGCAACCTTTTCTATCGTTACCTCAATAACTTCGCCGACCACAAGGGTTCTTTTCATAGTTGGTGCCACGGAACTAACCTTATGGGTGTAAGTTAATACATATGCACGTAGTCATCATGGGATGCGGTCGAGTCGGCTCATCACTGGCCACTGATCTTGAAGCAGCTGGCCACACCGTTGCTGTCATTGACCAAGCACGTGAAGCTTTTCGCCGCTTGGGTCCAAACTTCAAAGGCAAAATAGTCACTGGTGTTGGCTTTGACCGAGATGTACTACGCGAAGCTGGAATTCAAGATGCCGATGCATTTGCGGCTGTTAGTAATGGTGATAACTCAAATATTTTGGCCGCACGCGTTGCTCGAGAAACGTATGGAGTTCAAAACGTTGTAGCCCGCATTTATGATCCAGGTCGTGCTGAAATTTATCAGCGCTTAGGAATCCCGACTGTCGCGACAGTTCTTTGGGCAACAGATCAAATTTTGCGCAGATTGCTTCCAGAAGGTTCACGTTCTGAATGGCGCGATGCCAGTGGAACAGTTCAGCTGTGTGAAATGCACCCACACAATGATTGGTATGGGCGACAGATTCTGCTTATCGATGAGCTCACTCCGGCCCGCGTTGCATTTATTACTCGCCTTGGCGTTGGCCTCATTCCTGACGAACACACCGTTTTGCAGCAAGGCGATCTGATACATGTGATGGTTGGCGATGAAGACATTGCTAAGACTGAAGAAATTCTTGCCAATACACCAGATGGAGAGGGTCAATGAGGGTTGCAATCGCTGGTGCAGGAAATGTGGGTCGAGCCATTGCGCGCGAAATTCTAGATAACGGACACCAAGTTTTACTCATTGACAAAGATCCCAAAGCCCTGAAACTTGAGAGCGTCCCAGATGCTGAATGGTTGATGGCTGATGCCTGTGAGATTACATCTTTAGATAATGCCCACCTCAATACATGCCAAGTTTTAGTTGCTGCAACAGGTGATGACAAAGCAAACTTAGTGACATCACTACTGGGCAAAACTGAGTATGGCATTCCACGTGTTGTTGCCCGAATTAACCACCCAAAGAATGAATGGCTTTTTGACTCCTCTTGGGGTGTAGACGTAGCGGTATCAACTCCTCGCATCATTGCAGCCCTTGTTGAAGAGGCTGTAAGTGTTGGTGATGTTGTTCGCTTGTTCTCATTTAAAAAGGGTCAAGCAAATCTTGTTGAGTTAACTCTTCCTGATGGATCTTCATGTATTGGTAAAACCGTAGAAGAGATTGAACTTCCAGAAGATGCGGCTCTAGCAGCAATTGTTCGAGATGGCCGTGTTATCACCGCCAAAGCCCATGATGTTTTTGCCGCTGGAGATGAGCTTCTATTTGTTGCTTCATCTGATGCCGAAGCCCGTATTAAATCTTGCTTTATAACTAGCTAGATTTAATCACAGGCGGAGCAGTTTTAATCACTAACCAACTTGCGTAGGCTGTAGCAAAAAATAATGGATAACCCATAGCAAGATTGACTGTGCCAAGTAAATTTACATTGCCGCTACGATAAATTGGATACTGGACTGCAATTCGTGAGAAGAACATGGCAACCCAAATCCAGCTAGCCCGTGTATAGACCTTCTTACGAGCTGGATTTTTCCGCCATTCAAAGTTTTCACCTAGCAATGGGCCTAGAACAATTCCAAGTAGTGGCCACCCAACAAGATTTGCGACTAAATACGCAGTTCCATATGCAAGATTTGTGAGTAGTTTAGGAATGTAAAAGTCAGATGCGTTTCCGGAACGATTAGCAAAATAAGCACATATCAAAACACCCAAAATACCAGAGACTGAATGCTGAATCGTATCTTTTTTGGCTAACCGTAAAATTGCTAAAAAAATTGAAAGGCTCAACGCGGCAATTATGGCTTCTCGTAGATTGTTTCTAAGATTAAAAGTCACAAGAAAAATTACCGCAGGCAGTCCCGAATCTATAAGCCCTTTCTTTCCTCCAAGAGCTTTAATTACAGTCTCTTTATCTTGATTATGTTCGCTCATGCCACACCAGTTGATCCAAAACCATCGTTACCTCGCCCAGATCCAGGTAGCTCTTCTACTTGGATGAACTGAGCTCTTTCAACTTGTTGAATAACCAATTGGGCAATACGATCGCCCTTCTTAAATGAAACTGATTCCTTAGAATCATGATTAATCAAAATACAAGCAATTTCACCACGATAACCAGCATCTATGGTTCCAGGAGTGTTCACCAGTGTAACTCCGTGTTTAATTGCCAATCCAGATCGAGGATGCACTAGTGCCACATAGCCATTAGGAAGTGCGATTGATATGCCAGTTGGAATGAGTGCGCGCTCCCCTGGGGCCAAAGTGAAATCTTTTGTCGTTACTAAATCAGCTCCAGCATCGCCACCTTTTGCATAATGTGGAAGTGGAACCGAGGGATCCAAGCGCTTGATCAAAACTTTTAGTTGGCTCATCTATGGATTAATCTCAAAATCAGGATCAACAAATGCCAGAATCTCAGGACTCTTAGCTATGTGGTCTAAATACTCCTTAGGTGCATTGTTGAGGAAGTGATCCATTGGAACAATGACAAATAAAGCTGCCGCACGAACAGCCAGTGGACCATCTGGTGCGTCTAAGCGACCTTCAGCAGAGGAATAAACCTTGCGATTTACTTGACCAGTAATTTTGGCAGTGATGTGCAAAGTTGAACCCATAGGAACAGGTTTTAAGAAATCTGTTTCAAGACGGGCAGTAACCGCAGGCGCACGAAGTAACCACATTAACTTTCCAAGTGCTTCATCAAAGGCTAGTGAAAGTAATCCTCCATGAGCTAAACCAGGTGCTCCTTGATGATTTTCAGTAACAGTAAATTGCGCAGTAATGTCAACGCCATCTCCGGAATAAGCAACAAGATGTAAACCAGTGGGATGGAGTTCACCACAACCAAAGCAGTGACCAAAATGTGAAGGAATCTTTGAACCAACTGGCGGAGCTTTTGGATGTCGCTCTGGAATGATGGCACCTTGGGGTGGCACGGTCGAAGCGATACGGCTCATGAAGCAAAGAGTATCCGATAGCGTATGACCTATGCGATACCGCGAAGTGATCCGTATGCCACTCTGGCTACTCGCACTTATTTACTTCTTTTTTCTCTCCTTTGTTCTCTCAGTATGGGCTGCACTCGGAAACTCTGCAGCACTGGTTACCTTTCTTGCGCTCAGCGCCCTTTTGGTTTTGATTTCCATCCGCACGCGCTTAATAATCCAAGTTGATCACTCTGAACTCATGGTGGGCAAAGCTCATATTGAATTGAAATACATAGGACAGGTCACACAGTTAGACAGCGCAGAAATGAAAGCCATCAGATCGCGTGATGCAAATCCAATGGCCTTTTTAGCATTTAGATTTTGGTCATCAACTGGGGTGAAAGTAGAAGTTATTGATGATCGAGATGAAACGCCATACTGGTTAATTACTAGTAACAAGGCAAATCAACTGGCTAAAGCATTAAAAGAGAATTAATTACACTCTTTACAAACAGCCTTGGCACCCTCGCCTTTTGCAAGCTGAGTGATGTGATGCACAAGGAAGCAGCGTGAACATGTAAATTCATCAACCTGCTTTGGTACAACTCGAACTGCTAATTCTTCACCTGATAAATCTGCACCAGGTAGCTCTAGACTTTCAGCAGCTTCTGCTTCATCAACATCGATCTGGCCGGATTGAGCATCGACACGTTTAGCTTTTAACTCTTCTAACGACTCTTCATGTAGTTCTTCATCTGTTTTTCTGGGTGTGTCGTAATCTGTTGCCATTGCTCTCACCTCGATTCCATACTTGACTAGTTCCTGCGGGCGCATCATGGCGCACATCAGCCTTTACTGTTGCTATAACGCTCGGCGTGTCGGGGTTATTCCCCCCTCACTTGCACCTTTTCTATCGCCGCAGCCAGCGTTGCATCGACCCGACCATGAATAGCAGTCCCACCCTCTTCATACACCTCAGAAAAGATTTCTCCACGCTCATGAATCTCATGCACTAAGTCGCCTCGCTCATATGGAATCACTGCATTGATTTCAACTGATGGCTTTGGCAATGAACGCTCAATTGCATAAACCAGGCCCTCGATACCAAAGCCAGTTCTCACTGAAAATGCATAGCTATTTGGCTCTTTCCGCAAAATCTCCATGACGACGTCAGGATTAGCGACATCAACTTTGTTAATCGCGATAATTTCAGGGATATCTCCCCCGCCAATTTCTGCAATTACTTCGCGAACTGCGCGAATCTGTTCAAATGGATCTGGGTGAGATCCATCGACTACATGCACAATGACATCAGATCCAGACACTTCTTCAAGTGTTGATTTAAAGGCGTCAATTAACTGGTGAGGTAGGTGTCGAACAAATCCCACCGTGTCACTTAATGTGTATACACGACCATCACTAGTTTGCGATTTACGAACAGTTGGATCTAAGGTAGCAAAAAGTGCATTCTCAACAAGGACCCCCGCATCAGTGAGGCGATTGAGCAGTGATGATTTCCCAGCATTGGTATATCCAGCAATAGCAACGGAGGGGATATTAAAACGCTTGCGCTCTTGTCGCTTGGTATCACGCGCGACCTTCATCTCAGCAATCTCTTTGCGCAACTTTGCCATCTTGTCACGGATTTTGCGGCGATCTGTTTCAATCTTTGTTTCACCTGGACCACGCCCGCCAATACCAGCACCACCAGCTGCGCGACCACCTGCTTGGCGTGAGAGTGAATCACCCCAACCACGTAGACGTGGTAATAAATATGCAATTTGTGCCAGCTCTACTTGCGCCTTACCTTCTTTGCTTTTAGCGTGTTGAGCGAAAATATCTAGAATCAAGGCGGTGCGATCCACAACTTTTACCTTGATTTTCTCCTCTAATTGTCGAAGTTGTGAAGGTGAGAGCTCTCCGTCACAAATCACGGTGTCAGCGCTAGTTGCAACAACAATCTGCTTGAGCTCTGCGACTTTTCCAGAACCAATGTAAGTGGCTGGATCTGCTTTATAGCGACGCTGAATAATTCCTTCCATGACTTCTGAACCCGCAGTTTCAGCCAATGCTTTAAGTTCTGCTAAAGAATTCTCAGCCATCTCTGAAGTGCCCTCTGTCCACACACCCACTAAGACAACTTTTTCAAGTTGTAATTCACGATTTTCAACCTCAGTAATATCTTGGAGCTGTGTAGAAAAACCTTTTACGCGTCTTAACGAATGGCGCTCTGAAAGTTCCTGAGTTGGATCTACTAATTCATCCTCTTCGCTGGCGTCGTATTCAGCGGTAACTCGAGCGCTTTCAGCGAGTAGAGCTTCAAATTCATCATCGAAATCTTTCTCAGGCAAGTAAAAACTCCGAAATATCCACATCTTTCACTAGAACTGCAGGGCCAATTAATGTGGCGTTGGAGTGTGCGTCAATAGAAACTTCTAAACGTCCTCCTGGTGGATTGATAATCCAATGTGCTGGTAGCCGTTTCTTTGTATAAAGGGATGCAGCAAGTGCTACAGCGCATGTGCCTGTGCCACAGGAGCGCGTTTCACCGCTTCCTCTTTCAAATACACGCATTGTTACTTCGTTGTCTCCCGTGATTTGAACAAACTCAACGTTAACACCTTCAGGATAAGTGTCCTTTGGTCTAACAATCGGAGCGTCATCGAGGGCACCTACCTGAGAAATGTCATCAACAAATACAACTGCATGGGGATTACCAACATTAATGTTGTAGCCATTCCAAATATGTCCATTATTTGCTGCAGTTATTGCTATCTCTTCATCGGTAACCTTGCCCATGTTTACAGAGATATCGCCAACCATTGGTACGCGTAAATGCTTCATTCCATCACGTGTGTTAATCCCAAAAATACCCTCAGGTATATGGCCACGTTCTACCAAATATCTTGCCATCACTCTTATGCCATTTCCGCACATTTCTGCCAAAGAGCCGTCAGCGTTGCGGTAATCCATAAACCACTTCTCATCACGCTTAATAATTCGTATTAATCCATCTGCACCAATTCCTGATTCGCGGTTACAAATCGCAGCGGTCTGGGCAGTAGTTATGGATTGTTCATTTTTTGGGTCAAAAACGAGAACAAAGTCATTCTCAGTCCCGTGACCATACGTTGCAATCATTATTCCTAGTTTATCTTCTCTAGATGTTTCAGTGCAGTTTCTAGACGAGGCTGGGCTTGTGATATCCACTTAATTCGAGCATCACGCGAAAACCAAGTCTCTTGACGACGGGCGTATTGGCGCGTGGCCCGTTTTGTGTCCTCTTTGGCTTCTTCCTCACTCCATAACCCATTCTTCATAGCAATAAGTTGTGAATACCCCAAAGCTAACTGAGCTGTGCGCCCGAAAGTAATTCCATCTTTGAGTAACTGCTCAACTTCTTCAACAAAACCTAACTCCCACATGCGATCAACGCGTGCACTTATTCGCTCACTTAGATGATCTCGGTCCATTACTAATCCGAACTGGACTGCATTGGGATAACGAGTGCTTGCCTCTCGTGGCAGATTAGCTGTGAATGGTTTACCAGTAATTGCGATTACTTCTAGAGCGCGAATTACTCGGCGAGAGTTAGCGCGATCAATAGCTATGGCGGCTGCAGGATCGAGTTTTTCTAAGCGCTCAAACAGTGCATTCAACCCAATAGTTGCTAATTCAAGTTCTAATGATGCGCGCACTACTGGGTCAGTATCTGGAAAGTTCAAATCGTCAAGAACTGCCTTTATATAGAGTCCTGTGCCACCAACTACAATCACATCCTTACCACGGCTATGGATTTCACTTATTGCATTACGTGCTTGTTCTTGATACCAAGCAACCGTTGAATCCTGAGTGACTTTCAAAACATCGAGCATATGGTGAGTGATTCCTGCTCGCTCGCTCACGGGAAGTTTTGCGGTACCGATATCCATGCCTTTATAAATCTGCATCGAGTCAGCATTAATAATTTCAGCCCCTAAGTATTGAGCAAGTGAGATTGCTAAATCGCTCTTTCCGGTTGCAGTAGCCCCGCAAATAACAATCAACTTCATACTTTTAACGTCGGCATTCCTAGTAATGTCGCTGCACTCTTCTTTTCTGCAGTGCGTGCTGCATGAGCATCCCCACCGCGCGTAGCTCTCACTTTTACTGGATTTCCGATTAAATAGTGCGCTGAAGCTTGAGTAATAGATACCTCTACTTCATCACCGGGGCGTGCTTCGATGCTGTTTGAGAAGTGAACTAATCTAAAATCCTCACTACGCCCAGTCATACGCGCCTGCGCTTCATCTCTGCGGCCCTCATAATCACCAACTAATACTTTAAATTCCTTGCCGACTGCTTCTTCATTTACAGAAAGAGATATTGCCTGTTGGTGATTATGCAAACGTGTATAGCGCTCACCAACAACTTCTGGCGAAACTTGATCGGGCATAGAAGCTGCCGGTGTTCCGGGGCGCTTTGAGTATTGATAGGTGTAGGCAGCTGCAAAACGTGCCTGCGTACAAAGATCCATTGTCGCCTGGAAATCACTTTCAGTCTCACCAGGGAAACCAACAATGATGTCAGTTGTAATTGCAGCATGTGGCATGGCAATACGGACTCGATCAATTATTCCTAAATATCTATCGGTTCTATATGAGCGACGCATAGCTTGCAAAATTGAATTAGAACCTGACTGAAGCGGCATATGAAGATGTGGCATGACATTGGCTGTTGTTGCCATAACTTCAATAACATCATCGGTGAAATCACGTGGGTGCGGAGACATAAAACGCACTCGTTCTAATCCATCAACTTTGCCACATTCTTGAAGTAAGTTGGCAAACGCACTTCTGTCGCCAAAATCAACTCCATAGGCGTTCACATTTTGACCCAGCAACGTAATTTCTATGACGCCTTGATCAACTAGCGTTCGAACTTCACTCAAAATATCGATTGCACTTCGATCTTTTTCAATACCACGCAAAGTTGGCACAATACAAAAAGTGCAGGTGTTATTACACCCAACCGAAACGGATACCCAGGAAGAGAACGCTGATAAACGTCTTGCCGGAAGAGTTGATGGAAAATGCTCCAAAGATTCAAGAATTTCAATCTGAGATTCTTCTTCGATTCGAGCACGTTCAAGTAAGACCGGGAGTGAGCCAACATTGTGAGTTCCAAAGACCACATCGACATATGGTGCCTTTTTCAAAATTGTTGCCTGATCTTTTTGAGCTAAGCATCCACCAACTGCAATCTGCATATTGGGGTTAGCTTTTTTAATGGGGGCTAAGAAAGACAAGTTTCCATATAATTTGTTATCTGCATTTTCACGCACTGCACATGTATTGAAAACAACAATGTCTGCCTGTGTTCCCGGCTCGGCTGGAATAAAACCTGCCTCATCAAGTAATCCAGAAATACGCTCTGAATCATGCACATTCATCTGGCAGCCGTAAGTTTCGACGGCATAGGTGCGGTTCATGCACCTATCGTAATGGGGGAAATTAGAGGTTGATTACGTCAATCTCAAAGGTTGAACGGTTCACGATGGCCGCATGGTGATTTTCTAAGGTGTGCCAGCCTGGTTGGTTCCATCCACTTGATGCAAAGAGAACCCCATCAGAGTTTTTCTTATACTTGATGACGTAATAGTCAGCAGGTGCCCAATCTGGTTTCTTTTCAGAATTGTGCTCACTACCAATAACAAAGCTCTCTTTGTTCATCAACATGAAGTTCAAAGATGTTGTCTTTCCATGTTCTTTGATAATAGCAACAGTTGTCTTGATTCCGTCAGCTAAACCTAGTTTCTCGATCTGTGTCATCATCAGATAGAAATAGCGCTCACTATCAGTGTCACCAACAATTAACTTCTTGAATTTTTCATCAATGAAGTCAGAAAAAGAATCCGGAGGAAAAATAGATCCATTATGGATAAATGAGTAATCCCCATAAACAAATGGATGTGCATTGTTCTCACTAACTGATAAGCCCTTGGTTGCCCAACGAAGATGCAGTAGAGCACCATCGGCTGCATTGTCAGCAATCACTTTTTGAAAAGTTGCACTTTCGGCTGCAGCTTCAACTCTCTTCTCGAGCACTGCGTGTGTGTGCTGTCTATCATTTGTGGAGATTCCCCAGCCGTCGCAGTGGACAGATGACAGGGCGATAAATTCTTCAAAATCTTCACCCACTTGTGCGGGAAATGAGGATTCAGCCTGCGACACGTATCCCATAAGACGGCACATTTTTGAGAAAATCCCTTCCATCTCGGTCACACTGTGGAGTAGAAAGATTACCCCAAATGGCTCAAGGAGGAGAACATCTTGGCACTTACAGACGAACAACGCTTAAATCAACTCGGTTATAAGCAAGAACTTAACCGAACATGGAGTTCGTTCTCGAACTTCGCGATCTCATTCT
This sequence comes from Actinomycetota bacterium, assembly GCA_005789205.1. Classification (GTDB taxonomy): domain Bacteria; phylum Actinomycetota; class Actinomycetes; order Nanopelagicales; family Nanopelagicaceae; genus Planktophila. The sequence continues at coordinate 27,809 of SXYM01000076.1, forward strand.
CAATCATTTCAATTCTCGCAGGTTGTTTCACAACATTTGCTCAGGCTTGGAATAACGGAGGCCCAGTTGCAATTTCAATCGGATGGCCGCTGATCTCACTTTTCATTTTGATTATCGGCTTTTGTATGTCAGAACTTGCTTCTGCATATCCAACATCAGGTGGTATTTACTGGTGGTCATCAAAGCTAGGTGGAGCAAGAGCTGGTTTCTACACCGGTTGGCTTAACCTAATTGGCCTAGTCTCTGTAACCGCATCTGTGGGTTACGGCGTGACTGGATTCCTAAACAACCTCATTGGCTTGTACTCACCTTCATATGCAACAAGCTTTATGGGTGGGGATTACATCAAGCAACAGTTCATGCTCTTCCTCATTGTTATTGCTTTTGCCACTTTGGTAAACGTTTATAGTGGTCCACTACTAGCTATGTTTAACAACATCTCAGTATGGTGGCACGTTTTCGGCGCTGCGCTCATTGTTGGAATTCTGGTATTTGGTACAGATAAGCATCAATCACTCAACTGGATGTTTACCACACAAGTAAACAACTCGGGCTTTGGTGACAACGCTTACTGGTATTTTGTGCTTCCACTGGGATTCTTGCTCACTCAATACACAATTACTGGTTTTGATGCTTCAGCTCACTTGTCAGAGGAAACTCACAGCGCTCACTTAGCGGCTGCAAAGGGCATTTGGAAGTCAATTGCTTACTCCGCAATTGGTGGATATATCCTTTTGATGTCTTTCCTTTATGTTGCTACTAACACTGATTACATCAACTCATTTGATCCAGCTGTAAACCCTTACGGTGGCGGTTCAATCATTGCGTTGCTATACAGCGCACTAGGTGGAGGAGCATCATTCAAGTTAGTCATGCTCATCACTACAGTTGGTCAAATCTTCTGTGTTACAGCGTGCTTAACCTCTTGCTCACGCATGATGTTTGCATTCTCGCGCGACGGTGCTGTACCCGGAGGAAATCTCTGGAAGAAAGTAAACAAGCACCAGGTTCCAGCTAATGCAGTACTCGCATCTGCTGTTGCCGGAGTTGTATTGACACTTCCAGCTCTTTGGAAATCACCAACTGGTGCACCAACAGCGTTTTATGCAGTCGTATCAGTTTGTGTGATTTCTCTTTACTTAGCTTTCTTAATTCCAATTTACCTACGCCTAAAGGCTGGTGATAAATTCAAAGTTGGTGAATGGAACCTTGGATCTAAGTACAAGTGGATGGGCACCATTGCAGTTGCCGAAATCGCAGTTATTTCGGTTTACTTTATTCTTCCATTCTCACCAGCTGGTGTTCCGGGAAATGAAGGCTTCACTTGGACAGCAGTGAATTACGCACCGATTGTTACTGGCGGAGCGTTAGTCATTCTGTGGATCTGGTGGAACCTATCTGCTAAGAAGTGGTACACAGGACCTCGAACAAACCTATAAAACAGTTATAACTCTCATAAATCCCCCCGCACACAAAGTGCGGGGGGATTTTTTAACCCTAGATTTTGCAGGCGTAAATCGTTAGGCTATCGGGCATGACATCAATGACAATTGCTGATTTAACAGCCAAGATCAAGAGTGGTGAAGTAGATACCGTCGTCGTAGCAATGACCGATATGCAGGGCCGCTTAACAGGTAAGCGCATCCACGGGGAGTTCTTTCTTGATGAAGTGCTTAAGCATGGCACTGAAGGGTGCAACTACCTTCTAGCAGTCGATGTTGATATGAATACCGTAGATGGGTATGAAATGTCTTCATGGGAGCGCGGCTATAGTGATTTCGCTTTGGTTCCAGATATGGACACCTTGCGCATGATTGATTGGCAAGAAGGTGCTGCACTTGTGTTAGCTGATGTGCAATGGCTAGATCACACAGATGTTGTGGCATCCCCTCGTCAGATCCTTCGCAGGCAAGTTAAAGCGCTCAAGGATGCTGGCATGGAAGCCATGTGTGGAACTGAGCTTGAGTTCGTCGTGTACAAAGACACATATGAGGAAGCTTGGAACAAGGGCTACAAGAACCTGATTCCTGTTAACCAATACAACGTTGACTATTCAATTTTAGGTGGATCACGCATTGAGCCTCTATTGCGCAGAATCCGTTTGTCTATGGCAAAAGCTGGAATGACTGTTGAATCCGTTAAGGGTGAATGTAACTTTGGGCAGCACGAAATTGCCTTTAAGTACTCTGATGCTCTATCAAATTGCGATAACCACGTCATTTATAAAAACGGTGCTAAAGAGATTGCGGCACAAGATGGCTATGCACTTACATTTATGGCTAAGCCAAATGAAAAAGAAGGTAACTCTTCACACATTCACCTTTCATTCCGTGGACTAGATGGCTCCATGGTGATGGCTGATGATTCAGATAAAGAGCAGGGTCTTAGCGATCTTGGTCGCCAGTTCATTGCTGGACAGATTGCGCATATGCGCGAGATGTCTTTGCTCTTTGCACCAAACATCAACTCTTATAAGCGCTATGTTCCAGGCTCATTTGCTCCAACAGCTATCCGCTGGGGTCGCGATAACCGCACATGCGCCCTTCGTTTAGTAGGCAAGGGTGCAAGTCTTCGCCTTGAAAACCGTGTTGCAGGCGGAGATGTAAATCCCTACCTAGCTGTTTCTGGAATCATCGCCGCAGGCCTTGATGGAATTAGGAACAAGATGGTTCTAGAACCAGCTTTCACGGGAAATGCATACGCCTCAGACTCACAACGGGTTCCTTCATCAATGAATGAATCACTTGCGCTATGGGAGGGCTCTTCTTGGGTTAAGGAAACCTTTGGCGCTGAAGTCCAGGCACACTATGCAAATATGGCCAAGATTGAAATTGCTGCATACGGCAAGGCAATCACCGATTGGGAATTAGTCCGCAACTTCGAAAGGTTCTAAACAACCGTGTCCACTTCATACGATGTAATCAATCCTGCCACCGAACAAATCGTTAAGAATGTTCCGCACTTAGATTTGGAACAGACTGATGCAATTATTGCAAAGGCAGCTAAAGCTTTTGAAACTTGGAAAAATGTCACTCCTGGTGAGCGTGCTCGCTTACTTCGTGCCTTTTCCCAAGTTGTAACAGACCACCGTGAAGAGTTGGCGCAGTTAGAAATCACTAATGCTGGCCACACACGAGGCAATGCACTCTGGGAAGCAGACAACGTTGCAAATACGCTGATGTATTACTCAGCAGCACCAGAGCGCCTATTTGGTAAGCAAATTCCAGTTCCAGGCGGAATAGATATAACTTTCAAAGAGCCTTTAGGTGTTGTTGGAATCATTGTTCCTTGGAACTTCCCGATGCCAATTGCTGGTTGGGGCTTTGCACCAGCGCTAGCTGCTGGAAATACTGTCGTTCTAAAGCCAGCCGAATACACACCACTAACTGCTATTCGCCTTGGCGAACTTGCATTGCTCGCCGGAATTCCTGAAGGTGTTCTCAACGTATTGCCTGGCAAGGGAAGTGTTGTTGGCAATCGCTTTGTTACACATCCCCTAGTTCGAAAAGTTGGCTTCACAGGTTCAACTGAAGTTGGTAAGCAGATCATGGCTGGATGCGCCGATCAGGTGAAGCGCGTGACTCTTGAGCTTGGTGGCAAGAGCGCTAACATCATCTTTGCTGATGCAGACATTAAAAAAGCTGCAGCTGGGGCACCTGGCGCGGTCTTTGATAACGCTGGCCAAGATTGCTGTGCTCGTTCAAGAATCCTTGTGCAAAAGTCGGCATTCGATAAGTTCATGGAGCACTTCGAAGTCGCGGTTAAGAAGTTCCGCTGCGAAGATCCAAATCTAGCTACTGCTGAAATGGGACCACTGATTTCAAAGAAGCAGTTTGATGTTGTTGAGTCTTATCTTGACGACAAAATTGCTTTCCAAGGTTCAGCACCATCAGGGCCCGGATACTGGATGCCACCAACCGTCTTGCTCCCTAAAAACGCCCAAGCAAAATCATGGCGTGAAGAGATCTTCGGTCCAGTTGTTTCAATCTTAACTTTTGAAGATGAAGCAGAAGGCATCAAGATGGCAAACGATAGCGAGTATGGATTATCCGGTTCTATCTGGACACGCGAAGTCGGAAAAGCTCTTCGTGTTTCCCGCGCGATTGAAACAGGCGCACTATCTGTAAATTCAAATTCTTCAGTGCGTTTCTGGACACCATTTGGTGGCTTTAAGCAGTCAGGCCTAGGACGTAGTTTAGGTCCAGATGCAGTTGATTCCTACACAGAGTTAAAAAACGTATTTATCTCTAACGACTAATTAGATTGTGCGGATTGGCGCGGTTGCGATGCGATCAAGAAATTGATCAACTAAATCGTAACCGCGCTGATTGCTTTCAGCCTCTAATTTTCTAGTTTCTGCACGTAGCTGATCTACAACCACTCCTTCAGATTCAACTTCGGCGCATCCACCTTCCATTGCCAACCACATATCCAAAACTTCAGAATCAATTTCTGGGTGAAACTGCAGGCCTAATGTGCGACCAAAGTGATATGCCTGCGGACATAACTCAGTTCGGGCAATCTCTGTTGCCCCAGGTGGAACAGTGAAACGATCCCAGTGGTATTGAAACCAGGGACCTTTAGGAATCAAAGTCTCATCATCACTATCTGTTTCATACCAGCCAAGCTCTGCAC
>SXYM01000077.1 GCA_005789205.1 Actinomycetota bacterium
ATCGGACGGATTGGAGTTATTCAGGTTCATCCCTGAGAAAACCCCAGTTGCATCTGGGCGGTTAGGAGTTCTCTCTCCTTCAAAATATGGAAGTAGCGTCAATCCATTAGCACCAGCAGTTGCAGATAGTGCAAGTGCTCCCACCTCATCATGAGTTTTTCCAGGAATCTTTGTTGCAGCATCCATAATGCGTGCCGCGTTTAATGTACAGACAAGAGGTAAGAAGCGACCAGTTGCATCAGCAAAACCTGCAACTGCCCCGCTTGCATCATGGGTGGCAGTTTCAGAGACAGCAAATGCTGTGCCAGAGGTTCCAAGTGAAACTACAACATCTCCAGGTTGTGCCTGCACACCAAGGGCTGCTCCTGCGTTATCGCCAGCACCTGCAGCGATTGGAATTCCTGAAGTAGTTGTTCCACCAAACTCATGAGGGGCAATAATTTTTGGCAAACGCAGTTCAAAGTCATGGCGCAGTGCAAGGCGCAAGATGTCTTCGCGGTAGTGAGAAGTTGTTGGATCAAAGTATCCAGTTCCAGATGCATCACTTCGATCTGTGAAAAGTGTGGAGAAATCTTTACCACCCTGTAGTTGCCATGAGAGCCAATCGTGGGGAAGGGCCACAGATGCAACACGAGTGGCATTTTCTGGTTCGTTATCTGCCAACCAGCGAAGCTTTGAAGCTGTAAATGATGCAACTAAAACTGAACCAACTTTGCGAGCAATTTCAGCGTTACCGCCCTCTTCGCGGTTTAAATCTTTAGCAGCTTTTGCAGAACGTGTATCATTCCATAACAGCGCCGGTCTAATAACTTCACCAGTACTATCAAGTGCGACCATGCCGTGCTGTTGTCCTGCGATAGAAATTGCCTGCACATCTTCTAACCCACCTGCATCTTTTATTGCACTATAAAGGGCGTTTTTCCAATGTATGGGATCAACTTCTGTGCCATCTGGATGTGCTGCTCGGCCTTGGCGCACGAGTTGTCCCGTGCGAGCATCGCGCATCACTACTTTTACCGACTGAGTAGATGAATCCACGCCGGCGATAATTTGTTGATTGGCCATGTAGCAAGGCTAGACTGTTCCAGTCAGCGTTGACCACAGGCCGGGCGCTTTTGATAGCTCGAGCCCTTCATCATTTTCTTTTCAATGGAGTTAATAATGCGTATTGGTGTGCTAACTGGTGGCGGAGATTGCCCAGGTCTAAATGCTGTGATCCGTGCCGTAGTTCGTAAAGGCGTAAAAGAGTACGGGCATGAATTTGTTGGTTTTCGTGATGGTTGGAAAGGTCCACTAGAGGGCTTAACAATGCCTCTGAATATTGAAACAACTCGTGGCATCTTGCCTCGCGGTGGAACAATCTTGGGATCTTCTCGTACTAACCCTTTCAAAATCGAGGGTGGCGTAGAAAAGATTAAAGACAACCTAGCTAAAGCTGGAATCGATGCACTTATTGCAATCGGTGGCGAAGATACTTTGGGTGTTGCAACAAAGCTTGATTCACTTGGCGTAAAAGTTATTGGTGTTCCAAAGACAATTGATAATGATTTGAACAACACTGACTACACATTTGGTTTTGATACCGCTGTCAATATCGCAGTTGAAGCAATCGATCGTCTGCATACGACAGCAGAGTCACATCACCGTGCATTAATTGTTGAGGTAATGGGTCGCCATGCTGGCTGGATTGCACTGCACTCAGGGCTTGCAGGCGGAGCAGCTTGTATTTTGATTCCTGAACAAACGTTCTCAATTGAAAAGGTATGCGAATGGGTTGAATCGCGATTCAAATCTCATTACGCACCCATTATCGTTATTGCAGAAGGTGCTATTCCTCAGGAGGGCGACATGGTCACAAAGGATCAGACTCTAGATTCATTTGGCCATGTCAAGCTTTCAGGTATTGGCGATTGGCTAGCTAATGAGATTGAAGCGCGCACAGGAAAAGAAGCACGCACATCTGTTCTGGGACACATCCAACGTGGTGGATCTCCAACAGCATTTGACCGAGTTCTTGCTACACGATTTGGTCTGCAGGCAATTACTGCCGCTCATGAAGGTGACTGGGGCAAGATGGTTGCACTTCATGGCACCGATATCGTGCGTGTCCCGCTGGCATCTGCCACCGAACAGCTCAAACTCGTTCCCCTAGAGCGCTATAAGGAGTCGGAGATCTTCTTCGGATAATTGCGGTACGCAGCTATCAATTGATTCTCTATCCTTAACCCATGACTTCTCCTCTAGATAATCTCTTCACGCCTGGCCTTGTGGCTGCCCAGCAACCACACTGGCCTGGCGGTCCGGAGGGTGCTCCTATCAAGGCAGCAGTTGCTGAACTTAAATCTTTTCCACCACTTGTTTTTGCTGGTGAATGTGATGATTTGAAGGCACGTATTGCACTTGCTGCAGAAGGAAAAGCGTTTTGGTTACAAGGTGGAGATTGCGCAGAGACATTTGCTGCAGCAACTGCAGATTCAATTAGAAACCGCATTAAGACTATTTTGCAGATGGCTGCAGTTTTGCAGTACTACTCATCATTGCCAGTTGTAAAAGTTGGTCGTATGGCAGGCCAGTTTGCTAAGCCACGCTCAAATGACATGGAGACTCGAGGTGATGTAACACTTCCTGCTTACCGTGGAGATGCAGTAAATGCTATTGAGTTCAATGAGGCTTCTAGAACTCCAGATCCAAACCGTTTAGTACGTGTTTACAACACATCAGCTGCAACTTTGAACTTAGTACGCGCCTTCACACAAGGTGGCTTTGCTGATCTTCGCCAAGTCCATGAGTGGAACAAGGGCTTCATCCGCGATTCATCAGTTGGTGAGCGCTATGAAAAGATGGCTAATGAAATTGGCCGTGCACTCTCATTCATGCAATCAGCAGGAGTGGATCCTGAGTCATTTAAATCTGTCGATTTCTTCTCAAGCCATGAAGCATTGATTCTTGAATACGAGAAGGCGCTAACTCGTATCGATTCTCGCACCGGAAATCCATACGATGTGTCAGGTCACTTCATCTGGATTGGTGAGCGCACACGTCAACTAGATGGGGCTCATGTTGATTTTGCTTCAAAGGTTAGAAACCCAATTGGTATCAAGTTAGGACCTAAGTCCACAGTTGATGACGCTCTTGCTCTCATTGACAAGTTGGATCCAAATCGTGAACCAGGTCGAATTACTTTTATTACACGTATGGGTGCTGCAAAGATTCGTGAAACTCTGCCTGCTCTAGTAGATGGTGTTACTAAGTCTGGGGCAAAGGTTTTGTGGGTCTGCGATCCCATGCATGGCAATACATATGAAGCACCAACCGGATATAAGACCCGTAAATTTGATGATGTAATGGATGAAGTAAAGGGATTCTTTGAAGTCCATAAGGCGTTAGGCACACATCCAGGTGGAATTCATATTGAACTTACCGGTGATGATGTAACTGAATGTGTTGGCGGTGGCGAACAGATTTCACATGAGGATCTTGCTTCTCGCTATGAGACTGCATGCGATCCGCGCTTAAATCACTCTCAGTCCTTGGAGCTTGCCTTCTTGGTTGCTGAGATGTTACGTGACCGCTAAATTTAGCCTTGTGACATTATTAGTAACAACCCATAAGACTCCTGTGGGAAATCTAAATCTCTTAGCTGATGATCAGATTTTAGTTGGTGCCAATCTTTCAACAATCAGTGCATTTAAAGCTGGCAAGGATATAAAAATTGTAAAATCTATTCCTGTTATCAGTGATCTAATCAATGACTATTTCGATGGGGATATCACTGCCATTAATGGAATCAAGGTCAGCCAACCAGGTGCTCCATTTTCACAAGCTGCATGGAAAGCAATGCGCAAGATCTCTGGTGGCAAAGTTCTCTCTTACTCTGATATTGCCCAGCGCGCTGGATCTCCAGCAGCTGTGCGCGCAGCAGGTAGTGCCTGTGCCAATAACGCCATTATGTTGGTTGTTCCATGCCACCGAGTTGTCAAAACTGGGGGAGCGTTAGGTAATTATGCTTACGGAGTTAACAAGAAAGAGTGGCTACTACGCCACGAGGGCTACCTTTAAAATCTCAATTGCTTCTTTGCATTGAGTATCATTAAAATCTAGATGAGTCACTAGGCGTGCATACTTTGGACCCAGCGCGCTAATCCACAAGCCCTTTTCACGGCAACGTGTTGCTAGTTCTGCTGCCGTTATTGGAAGGTGACCTAAATCTAATCCCACAATGTTTGTTTGAACTGTTGCTGGATCAATGAGTGACGCATCAACGGCTGCAATAGCAACAGCGATCTCTTTAGCTCGGCGATGATCTTCAGATAAGCGATCAATGTTGTTATCGAGTGCGAAGTGAGCACCAGCTGCTAGTAATCC
>SXYM01000078.1 GCA_005789205.1 Actinomycetota bacterium
CAGGGCAGGAGGGACTCGAACCCCCAACCGGCCGCTTTGGAGACGGCAACTCTAGCCAATTGAGCTACTGCCCTTCGCGAGAGCATGGCAAAACCATAGGGAATAGCAAACCCTCGTGAGCGTTGAAGTGTAGGGGCAAGAGGGCTCCCAGGTCTAACTCGCGCCTGAAGATACGGCAGACTTAGGGCCATGACTCCACGTATCTCATCGCGTATCTCAGCCATTGCTGAATCTGCCACTTTGGCTGTTGATGCCAAGGCCAAAGCTCTCAAAGCTGCCGGGCGACCAGTGATTGGTTTTGGTGCAGGTGAGCCAGATTTTCCAACACCGGCCTACGTGGTTGAAGCTGCTGCTGCTGCAACACAAGTTGTTGCTAACCATCGCTACACACCAACACCAGGTTTACCTGAACTACGCGATGCAATTGTTGCAAAGACAAAGCGTGATTCCAACTATGTAATTACTGCAGATCAAGTACTGGTAACTAATGGTGGCAAACAAGCGGTGTATCAAGCCTTTGCATCCATTATTGATCCAGGTGATGAAGTACTACTTCCCTCACCTTTCTGGACAACCTATCCAGAGTGCATCAAATTAGCTGGCGGAAAAGTAGTAGAAATCTTTGCCGATGAAACACAAAACTATTTAGTTTCAGTTGAACAACTCGAAGCTGCTCGCACGCCAAAGACAAAAGCATTGCTGTTCTGTTCTCCATCTAATCCAACTGGTTCTGTGTATTCAGTTGAGCAAGTCAAAGCAATTGGTGAATGGGCGCTGAAGAACAACATCTGGATCATTAGTGATGAAATCTATGAGCACCTGCTATATGACGGTGCTACTGCGCCATCTCTTCCAGTTCTAGTTTCAGGTCTTGCTGATACCTGCATCATTATTAATGGTGTTGCAAAGACATATGCAATGACTGGTTGGCGTGTGGGCTGGATGATTGGTCCTAAGGATGTCATTAAGGCTGCAACTAACCTTCAATCACATATGACTTCAAATGTTTCTAACATTTCACAGCGCGCAGCAATTGCAGCATTGACTGGTAACTTAGATGCAGTTCATGAAATGGGAGTGGCATTTAATCGCCGCCGTAAGTTAATAGTTGATTTAATCAATGAGATTCCAGGCTTTGTCTGCCCAACACCCCAGGGTGCTTTCTATGTATATCCATCAGTGAAAGGTGTGCTTGGCAAAACTATTCGAGGCAAAACTCCTACGACTTCAGCTGAATTAGCCACACTTATTCTGGAAGAAGTAGAAGTTGCAGCAGTACCTGGTGAGGCTTTTGGTCCCTCTGGATACCTACGTTTTTCTTATGCAACAAGTGATGCAGACATTGTTGAAGGAATCGGGCGTATCAAGAAGCTAATAACTGAGGGTTAAATCTCAATACCAATCAGATTTACTTCAGCTTCTAGGGTAATTCCAAAAGTATTCTGCACTTGATCGCGCGCTTTACGAGCTAAGGTTGCAATATCTGAAGCCGTAGCGTTTCCTGCATTCGTTAAAGCAAGTACGTGCTTACTAGAAATCCTCGCGCCACCCACTTCATCACCTTTATGTATTCCAGAGTTTTCAATTAACCATGCAGCTGAAATCTTCACACGGCCATCAGTAAGTGGCCACTTAGGTGCAGCGTTTGGAAGTCCATCGGCTGCTTGCTGCGAAATAATTGGGTTAGTAAAGAAAGAGCCTGCTGACCACGAGTCTTTATCTTGTGAATTAATGAGCATTCCCTTGGCCCCACGAAGTTCTAACACTGCTTTTCTCACATCAACAACTGATGCCTTATCCCCCATATCAATACCAAGTTTTTTAGAAAGTTCGGCATAAGTTATGGGGTCACTCTTTTCACCATGTCTTATTTGGAACTGAACTTCCAAAACAACATAGCGACCAGGATGGGATTTAAAGTGAGAGCTACGATAAGAGAATTCACATTCGCTATTTGTAAAGGTACGAATCTCTTTATTTTCACGATCATATGTGCGCACGCGTGTAATGAACTCACTGACTTCGTGGCCATATGCACCAATGTTTTGAATTGGTGCAGCGCCAACAGTTCCTGGTATTCCACTTAAAGTCTCTAGCCCAGCAAAACCTCTATCAATAGTGGTTGCAACAAAGTCATCCCAGTCCTCGCCTGCACCAATAGTCAGAGTCGCACCACTGCATGCATCCACCTCTGCTTGCACAGAGTTATTTGAAATTCTAATTACTGTGCCTTCAAAACCTGAATCTGAAACCAAAACATTTGTGCCACCACCTAGAATCAAAATAGGTGAATCGCCTGCTTCTTCAATCGCAGCGATGATTTCTTCTTGCGTTGATACTTGAAGGATTTTTTGCGCCGGGCCACCCACGTGAAAGCTCGTGTATTTGGATAGATCGGTCATAGGTCAAGGCTACCGACGCGGAGACAAAATCGCTTCTTTACCTCTGAACTTCTCAAGGATGCGGTCAAAGGTCTTCTTTGATTGTGCATCACGATAATCAGGATCTACATCGTGATAACCATGATGACGACCTTGAGTAAGGGGTAGATCCATCTGTAAGAGTTTGCCACCGGCTTGTCTGATTTTTAGGGAGAATTCAATATCGGCATTTCTGTAATAAACAGCACGTGGATTAAAACCACCCACTTGTGTTATCGCTTCGCGATTAAATGCCATAAAGTATGAAAAGAGAACATCTACTTCTCCAATACCTTTATCGTCAACATTGCGCCATTGATCTTCTAAGTTAACTAATCCCCCACGCCAACCGACAGCAACGTAATGCCCCTTTGCTAACTCATCAATAACTGGTGAGATTGCATCACCAGTGAACTGAGTGGAGGGATCCATAACAACAACGTATTTGCTTGCTACTTTTTCAAGAAACACATTTGCACAATCTGCCCAACTTGCACCTTGTGTAACTGAGATTAAATAAGTGCGCTTATCCATTTCTTCAAATAAAGCCCCAGCATCACCAATTGCGATAATTGCAACTGCACAATCGCTGTTGGCCTTTACGGTTCTTACTGTCTCAAGAGCATCATCTGTAAAGCCATCAACAATAATTCCAACTGTTACATCATTTTCAAGATCAATTGGGCGAATATCCCGTGGGTAAGCCAATGTGATGTATGGCTTCTTTGGCCTTAGTTCATAGCCGCCAGCAACATCTACAACTTCATAGCCTGCATGCATGAGATCTTCACGATATTTATCAGCTAACTTAAAATCTTTAGCAGCACGCGCATCCATTCGCGCTTGTGCTAACTGGGTTACTGAATCAGGAATGCTCATTTAACTACTACAGCCTTTGCCATTCCTAGAACTTTTATTCCAGCAGAGGTTGCAGTGATATCTAGTTTGACTCTGTTGCCATCAACTTCAGTAACCGTTGCAATAACTGTTATATCAACCTTTTCCCCCGCTGGAACTATCACTGGCTTGATGAAGCGAGCTGAGAACTCACGCACACTAGCGCTGCCACCTGCCCACTCTGTTACATATTTTCCAGCAAGGGCCATGGTGAGCATGCCATGAGAAATAACATTAGGAAGGCCAACAGAGAGCGCAAACTCTTCATTTTGATGGATTGGGTTTTGATCTCCGCTTGCATCTGCATATGCCTTAAGCAAAGCACGATCTATGTAGAAAACCTTTTCTGGAAGTGTCATTCCAACTTCAATCATCCTCGCACCACCAAAGTTGACCATGATGTGACAACTAGTTCAGAGCCATTATGGAGATCAGATCTCACGCAAACAATTTCATTTCCGGCTGCAATCCTTAGCGTCTCAATCGTTGCAGAACACGTGAACACATCACCTGCAACGATGGGACGAAAGATTTCAAATTTTTGATCTCCATGAACTAATCGAGTCCAGTCAACGCCGATTTCAGGTTGAGTCAGGATTGATTCATATTGGGAGAGAGAAATAAGAATAGAAAAAGTGGGAGGTGCAACGCTTGTGTCAGTTTCGCCAATAACAGCAGCAAATGCATCAATTTGTGGTTGTGTGACCGTAACTTCTTCCACACCCTTGAAGGTGCGCCCGACCGAATCGGGATTGATCATTAGCGAGTTTCGCGGTGAAGAGTTGAAGATTTGCAACGTGGACAGAACTTCTTAAGTTCCATACGGTCTGGATCGTTGCGGCGGTTCTTCTTTGTAATGTAGTTGCGCTCTTTGCAATCAACGCATGCCATGGTGATCTTTGGACGTACGTCCGCGCTCTTGCTTGCCATGGTCTTACTCCTTCATTGGTTATCGAGTGGCTCAGGTTACCCGAGCCTTCTCGATGCGCGAAATTCACGCGTGTGGAACTAGTAGCGGAGGCGGGATTTGAACCCACGACACAG
>SXYM01000079.1 GCA_005789205.1 Actinomycetota bacterium
GAGGCGGGTGCACAGGTTCGATTCCTGTCGGGGGCACTCACTTGATGCATATCACCCTATTTTTCACAATCTTTTTCGATTCATCCTTGTTTATCACTGCATAACAAGGGAGAATTATCATCTTGCGCAACATTGCTGTGCGTATATCCACCGAAAGAGTTTACGTGATTTGGGTATGCCCAAATCCTTTATATGAAGGGGGTCCTCCCATGGATTGGCGACATCAATCAGCCTGTCGCGATGAAGATCCTGAACTCTTCTTCCCGGTTGGAAATACTGGACCAGCAATTACCCAAATTGAAGAAGCTAAAAAGGTTTGTAATCGTTGCATCGTTAAAGAACCATGTCTTGCTTGGGCGCTAGAGAGCGGACAAGATGCTGGAGTTTGGGGCGGACTTTCAGAAGATGAGCGTCGTGCACTCAAGCGCCGCGCTGCACGTAATCGTGCTCGTTTAATGGAGCAACAGAACCAATTCTAAAGCGGAAATCGTAAGTTAGCTTGAGTTCCCGAATCAGTTGATTGCAATTTCAATACACCTTTAAGCTCATTCTCTGTCAATGTTCTAACAATCTGTAGCCCTAGATTTGACGATGTAGCTAAATCAAAATCCTGAGGTAGACCGACTCCATCATCTGTAATATTGATGACACATTCATTGCTATAGCGAGACAATTCAATCGTAAGAACTGAGCCCTGCTCGGCCAAACCATGCTCTAGGGCGTTATGCATTAACTCTGTAACAACAAGTGAGAGAGGCGTTGCCAGCCTTGAATCAAGTGAACCCAACTCACCTTTTCTCTCAATTCTTAGTTCGCCCATGCGAGGACTTAACTCAAGTGCATGAGTAATTAAACTTGTAAGCACTTCATCAAATGCGACTTCATTTTCACTACTTGTAGAAAGCGTGTCATGAACAAGTGCGATAGAGGCAATTCTGCGCACCGCTTCATTAAGGGCCGATGATGCACTCGGGTCTTCAATTCTGCGCGCCTGTAAGCGAAGAAGGGCTGAAACAGTCTGGAGGTTGTTTTTAACACGATGATGAATTTCTCTAATAGTTGCATCTTTGGTAACAAGCTCTCTGTCGCGTCTACGAAGTTCAGTCACATTTTGAAGCAAAACAATGGCACCTATGCGATCTTCACCTTGCAACAATGGGAGCACCAGTAAGTCAATGGTTGCGCCTTGGTTATCAATATCAACACGGCGCAAGGTCTTTCCATTAAGTCGTGTGCGAATTCCTTCTTCATGAGGATTAGGAGAATTCTTAGCAACTGCTTCGGCTACCTCGCCTAATTTGTTGTTTTCAATTTCACTCTTCCAACCCATTCGACTAAATGCAGATCTAGCGTTGGGACTTGCATATGAAATAACACCATTTACATCAAGGCGAATCAAGCCATCTCCCACGCGTGGCACTGGTTCAAAGAGTGAACTTGCATCAGGATACGGAAAGGAGCCTTGGGCCACCATCCGATAAAGGCTGTGTGCAATCTCGCGATAATTTAATTCAAGTCGGCTAGGTGAGCGCATTAACTCAGCATTACGGTGGCGCGTTATGACAGCAATAACTTGCCCATCAAAAACAACAGGGATTGCTTCTTCTTTTATCATGAGTTCGCCAACTTTTTCAGCCTCTGAATCACGAACAATCTCACCGCTAGATAATGCAGAGTCAATTCGTGGACGACTCCCCCACATCACTTCATCACCAATAACATCATTAGTAAAAACTGTTGCTGCGGTTGTTGGGCGAATATGTGCCACAGCCACATGGCCAGTTGGCCACATCTTCATATCTTTGCGGATAGGTACCCACAGAATTAGATCGGCAAAGGAGAGATCTGAAAGCAGTTGCCAATCAGCAACTAGCTCTCGCAGTTTATGAGCCTGATCGATTGTTACTGAGCTACGGCTATGAATCAATGTTTCAAACTGGGGCATGTTATTTCCACTCCCCCATATTGATTTCAATTTCTTGTGTAGCAAACCAGATGAGCTCTTCTTCATCAGGAAAGAGAAGGAGTGCGCATTGAACTTGTCCCCATATGATTGCTGAGTTCAAGCTAACCGAATTCTCATTGACTGTGTTGACTTGCTTGGGCTCTAATTCAATAGCCAAAACAATTCCTGGTGCTTTATTCGATGAACGAAGTTCGAGTGCAGATTGTGCCGCCTCAAGAGATAAGAGATATTCAATCTCTTCTTCACCTAAATCTTCATTCTCCCCAACATAAAAAGGGGTTGGGGCTAAAATTGATTCCAGTACTTTGCTTCCAGAATTTAGGAAAGCCGCAAGCTCATCATGAGAAATTGGAAGATAGGCTCGCATGCCTTAATAGTATTAGAAGTTAGCGCTTGAGCTCACTGGCCATTGATGCAATTGATTTACGCAGCGCAGAGCGCATATTGACCTCGATGAGTGTGGCTTTCTCCTCTAGAGCCTTAGATGCCGTCCGAGGATCACGGCTAATGGTTCGAACACACAATGGTCTTAATCTCGTAGTAATTGCCAAGAACTGGGCCTCTTCATCTGCACCTTTCTTGCCTTGAGATCGCATGTTGAGTGTGAAACTAAGTGCAGATCTAATTGAGGTCTTTTCAATCAAAGAACACACTTGTTCTAACCGGTGGATCCCAAGTAAGTCAGGACGAGCAATAACCATGAGCTCATCTCCTTGGTCACAACTCCATGTGGTCATAGTTGAAGTCCAGCGTCTATCGGTTAGGCGATTTGAGAGCCCAGAGATGGATCCTAAATCAATGACAATATTGTCAAAATTCTGCGTTGCACTCTCCATTAACGCATCAATAGTTCCTGCTTCTTGCTGAGTAATCTCAGCTATGGCAAGTTGTGGGGCAATGGTTTTCCAACCAGATTCAGATTTCACATTGCGAATTGCAATAAGAGCAGCAATAGATGGTGCGCGAAAGTTTGCATCGATAAGAAGTGTTGATTTATCCAAGACACTCAACTCCATAGCTAGATTGAGTGCAATTGTTGTGCAGCCTGTATCACTACCTGCAGAACCAATTGCTAACACATGAGCTTTGCGATTTGCTCGATTTATCGCACTGACCTGGCGCAGCATGGGGGCACGCACAAAGCCACGAACAATACTCACCAAATCTGTGGCAGTGGCTGGAATGGGATGTAAGTCCACAAACTCTGTATTTGTCTGAGTTGAAAAGCCAACGATTTGTCTAACCTTTGTACTCAGATGCTTAACCACATCAAGTGTTATTCCAGGTAAATCTGGTGAATAGATAAGAAGTGAACTAGCCGCTTGTTCCGGATTATTTGAGCAAAATCTTTCAATTGCCTCGGTATCTATAGCCCTAAACACCACACTCCACCCTTGGGCAAATAGCGTTCCTGAGACAAAACCTTCAAACTGGGCATCTGAAATTGCAGTAATTACAACAGGCAGTTCTTTATTAGACATTAGAACTAATCACCACCAGGCGTCCCATAGTTGTGGCACTTAGTAGTCGAAGAACTTGAGTTTGCTCCACTGAAACAGTAATCGCAGCATCTGTGCCAAAGTTCTTATTTTTCACATCTGCGCTAATTATTGGAACGCTTCCCAGAATGAGAATTGGTTCCAGAGGTGATTCGCCATTGAGACTATCAATTACCCAGTAGATATCCACCAATGCACCAACATAAATTCCAGCTGCAAGGTCAACAGATCGAATACTTAGAGGGACCGCGCTACTGGCCATAGTTTTAGCGGTGGAGCTCACTGAATTAACACTCATAACTTCCCCAGCAACGATGTTCTTAATGACAACTTGTCCCAGAGGGTCTAGATCTTTAGATAGATAAATTACTGAACTTTCTCTCAAATCCATGTCCACTAGAGAGAGATCCCCAGTTGAGATTTGATGTCCACTCTTTAAATCAATAGTTGCAACCCAATACTGTGCCGTTGATTGGGAAAATGTGGCTAAAAAGAACGCTGAAAGAAAGGAGGCGGCAATAAGGGAAATTGCCAGTGGCATTCTGGATCGACTACTTGACCGTGGTTTTCTCATGAGTGCACCTAATTGCAAAGGCAGACACGGCTGAAAGCTTTATCCACACTCATCCTTTGTGATGAGAGTAAATCAACCACATGGGTGAGCAAGGTGAGTATAGAAAGTTGAATCCTTCACTCATGACCACTAACCGAGTAAAAGAAGAGATATCTATAAGCAGTTTTCGCATTGAGAGACTAACAAGTGGCACGAATGTTGATTGGAAGCATCCGCTACTGGAAATCTTTAGACCACAAGGGCTGCCCCAATCAGGCAAACCCAGCAAGCTCTACCTCATTCCATCTCGATTTGATGATGAGTTTGATCCAGATTTTGCACCAGAACCAACATCTGCCAGAGATCTCCCTGAACTACAAGGGTGGAGTGAGCGCTTTGCACATTCAATTATTGAAATTTGGGCTGGACGACGATCCCCACGGCAAGTGGAAGCTTTGTGTCATCACAGGATTTTTTCTGAGTTGGTTCGACAATCAGGTTCACAGAAAGTCATTGGCCATATTCGTAAAATACATATTCAAGAACCACTAGATGGAATCTGTGAAGCAACAATTACTATCCGATATGAGAATCGCCTACGTGCGATGCTTGTGCGATTTGAAGGTATTGATAAGCGATGGTTATGTACTGCACTTACCTTGCTTTAAGCAGCACCGTGGCAACGCTTGTATTTCTTACCTGATCCACATGGACATTGTGCATTACGAGAAACATCCCCAGTTGTTTTCACACCAGACTCATCTGCTGCCGTGTATTGCAGTCCGCTAGAAGATAGCGGCTTAGCTTCAAGACCTGCACCACTTACTTCCTTGCCTGAGGGCTCAACAGTTACTTCGATATTGAACAGGAATCCAGCAATTTCTTCTTTGATTGCATCCATCATCGCTGAGAACAAATCAAAACCTTCGCGTTGATACTCCACGAGTGGATCACGCTGAGCCATCGCACGTAGGCCAATTCCCTCTTGCAAATAGTCCATCTCATAGAGGTGCTCACGCCATTTACGATCAAGAACTGAGAGCAAGACTTTGCGCTCAAGTTCGCGCATAGCCTCTGATCCAAGTGACTCCTCACGCTTTGCATAAGCCGCTTTGCAATCTTCAATAACTGCAGCCGTTAGGAACTCTTCATCAAGCCCAGCTCGTGAACCAACACGAGCAATAAGATCCTCAATAGTAAATGAGATTGGATAAATAGTCTTAAGTGCATTCCACAAGGTATCTAGATCCCAGTCCTCTGAATAACCTTCAGAGGTGGCCATGCTGACATAGGCAGTTAGCGTGTCACTAACAAAAGTGGCTACCTGATCCTTAATATCTGCACCTTCTAAAACCATTCGACGCTCACCATAAACCACTTGGCGTTGGCGATTCATAACATCGTCATACTTCAAAACATTTTTGCGCATTTCAAAGTTTTGAGACTCGACTTGAGTTTGTGCTGAACGAATTGCATTACTGACCATTTTGGATTCAATGGGTGCATCTTCTGGAATGCCTGCAGCTGTTAAGAAACGCTCAACCATTCCTGAGTTAAATCGACGCATCAATTCATCTTGAAGTGAAAGATAGAAACGTGACTCACCAGGATCTCCTTGGCGACCAGAACGACCACGCAACTGATTATCAATGCGTCGAGACTCATGTCGCTCCGTACCCAATACATAGAGACCTCCGAGTGCAATTACTTCTTCATGTCCACGTGCAACCGCTGCCTTTTGGCGAGTGATTTCCTCTGGCCAAGCTTTTTCGTATTGCTCTGCATTATCTACTGGTGAAATTCCGCGACGCTGTAATTCGAAATCTGCCATGAACTCAGGATTTCCGCCAA